>JBDTTW010000206.1:0-8540 GCA_039930405.1 bacterium | reverse complement strand
TGGCTGCGCCCGACTGATATTGAGTGGGATAAAAACCGTGACGCTGTATTTAACGCTGATTACTCTCGCTTCGCGGAAGTTGCTGGCGCGACAGTTCACTATCAGGAAGCAGGCGAGACCAGCGCGCCGCCACTGCTCCTGATTCATGGTTTTGCTTCATCGAATCTGGTTTGGAGCAAGGTGCTGCTGCCGTTTGCGGAGGCTGGATTCCGAGTTATCGCGCCGGATCTTTTAGGTTACGGATATTCCGGTAAGCCGCGGCAATTGGATTACACCATCGTTTCCCAGGCACAGATGGTCATCGGTCTGCTAAAGCAAGTGGGCATCGCCCGGGTTTTTTTAGTCGGCAGTTCGTACGGCGGAGCGGTGGCGGCAACGATTGCGCTCGATCATCCCGAGCTGGTTGAAAAACTGGTTTTGGTGGGAGCAGTCACGAATAACAAGCCGACGCGCTACTTGTTGATGCGACTGTTTGGCTCGCCAATCATTGGCGACATACTTTCACCGCTGGTGGTTGGGTCGCGCCGCTTGCTGCGGATGCGCATGAAGCGCGTTTACGACCGGCACAAGTGGGAGCTGGATGAGAAAAGAGTGCAGGCGCGCCATTTGCCGTTAGCCACGCGGGGAACGCATCGCGCGATCATTCGCACCGTGCGCCGCTGGGATGCGGAGCGAATATCCCGTGATGCACATCTACTGACGCAACCGGCGCTGATCGTCTGGGGCGATAAAGATCGCGAAGTGCCATTGGCAGATGGCGAACATTTGCTGCAGGAGATTCCGAATTCGCGTTTGTTTGTTTTTCGAGAGTGCGGTCACCTGCCGCATGAAGAATATCCGGCAGAGTTTACAAAGCTGGTTTCCGAGTTCTGCGATGAAGAGGACTTGGCCACGGATTAGCGCGGAAAAGCGCGGATCAGACCAAAGCAAATTAGTAAGAGCGCATGGCAGACCCGCTACCGATACCAAATCGCGCTGCCATTTTTCTGTCTGCTCGCGTTCATCCCCGGCAAATCTTTTCCGCCGTTGGCCTCAACTCATGTTCAATGCCTTGCCGACTGAAGGATCGCGGCGGACGCGCCAGATTTTTGAGTCGAGGTAGTAATGGATAAAGGCGTAGCCCCAGAGAAATGAGATACCGAGCTGCATGGCAAACGATTGTTCGTTGTTCAATCCGGCGCCGTTCTTCAAACTGAAGTAGCCGAGAACTTGTCGCGGGCCCTGGTAGACGATTCCGAAAAGTACGCCAAAGGCGATGTAATAGAGCAGGCGACGACTGATCAGTTCGGCGGCGCCGAATTGTTTACGGCGATCCTGGTCAGTATTAGCGGGCGAGCTTCGTGTGTACTTCTGGTTATGAAACCAGATGAGACGGTGATATTGCAGGTTGTGATAGATCGTGAGTATCGCGACGATGGCGATCGGCTTGTGTGGCATTGGCGTCAACAAAACAATCCAATGCATGGGAATTGCCGCCGCCAGCAGCAGATATTTCGGACCGTCGAGCGCGTCTCCAGTTAGCAGCCGTTGTCCCTGTCTAAGCAACCACGCAACAAAAAGAATTATTGTTCCTGCCAGCAGGATCGTCGCCAGCCCATTCACGCCGAAACGCAAAGATGCAGGAACCCGAGTCATCGCTGCCGGATCGCGCGCAATGAAAGCAACGAACGGATAGTTAAAAGCAAACAACAACAGCAAGCGGTCGAGCGCGTTGTCTATCGGCGCGAGATCGTTGTTCTTTTTCTTGTACAGCACCATGAAGCCGTAGTGCTGTTTGACGAGATGGTAATAAGCCCAAAGCGCGGCGAGAAAGAAAAAGACCAGGCCCAGCCCGGCCAAAACCATGATTGGACCAACCACAAAGAAAAGCAGTGAGCCCCACAACAAGCGTCCGCGGCTGCGACGTTCAGCTCGATCAAAATAGGTGCGCGAAAAAGTGCCAAAGACGTGCGGGGCATCAATCAAGATGGCCCACAGCGCTACCATCGGAATCAGCGGCAGCACGCCCCCGACGTACAAAATTAGCAAAGCGTAACTGGAGGCAACTGAGCCGATGAACCAGACGAGATCGTCGCGCGCAGAGATAATCCAGCGGAGCGAGAGGACTTGAGCACGGGCTTGGGGGAAAACTTCAGCAGTGGCCATAGAATAAAAATCTTAATGGAACTCAGCGAGGGAGATAATTGTAGCACCGCCGAGGCTGAAACATGACCCTTGCACAAAGAACCAGTCCGCGCCTGGCGGACGACTGACAATAGCCCGGCAGTTCACTGCTGGGATGAGGGGACGTAGGCAATCGAGTCCGTGAAGCGGACGACTGACCGGAGAGGCCACCTACCGTGTTTCAGCCGTCCGCTTCACGGACTGTGTCGTGATCTGCTCTTTTCCCAGCGATGAATCGCTGGGCTATTGTCAGCCGTCCGCTGAGCGCAGACTGCGCTGGAGAAACGTATTTTGCCCAACTCCTGAATCATCGCGATCTGGTAAACTATGCGTCCATGCCGAGGATAATTTGGATTGGGCTAGCAGGCTTCGCGGGCACGCTCTTGCGCTACTGGTTATCGGGCGCGGTTGCAAAGCGCTACGGTGAAACTTTTCCCTACGGGACGCTGGCGGTGAATGTGCTTGGCTGTCTGCTCGCCGGTGCATTGTTCTATTTGCTGTATGAACGCTTTCTCGCCAGTCCAACTGTACGGAGCATGGTTTTCATTGGGCTGTTAGGCGGGTTTACGACATTTTCTTCTTTTGGCCTGCAGACGTTTACATTGCTGCGCGATGGCGAAGTACTGCTGGCGCTGGTTAACATCGCAGCGTCGAATATAGCCGGCTTGTTTCTTGTTTGGGTGGGCTACCGGCTGGCTGGGTTAATCTGATGAACATTCCTGAAGAAGGTTATCTGCTGCGTATCTTCGTCGGCGAAAGTGATCGCTGGGGTCACCGGCCGCTTTATGAAGAGATTGTTTTAAAAGCGCGCGAAGCGGGGCTGGCCGGCGCGACGGTGTTGCGTGGCGTGATGGGCTTTGGGCGCAATAGCATTTTGCACACTGCAAAAATCCTCCGCCTCTCCGAGGACTTGCCGATGGTGATCGAGATTGTTGATAGTCTCGAAAAAGTCAGAGCGTTTATGCCGCAGTTGGACGAGATGATTAAGGACGGTTTGGTTACGTTGGAAGAAGTGAAGGTTGTTCAATACAAATCCTCTCGATAGATTTCTATTAAGGCGAATGTCGGACAACGATCCAAAACGATCTTCAGCGCGGCAGTTTCAAGCGCATCCCTGGCATGGGCTGACGCCGGGCGAGCACGCACCGGAGACTGTCAACGCCTTCATCGAAATTGTCCCGACGGATGCAGTGAAATATGAACTGGATAAGCAGTCAGGGCATTTGCACGTCGATCGCCCGCAAAGATTTTCGTCAATGTGTCCCTCGCTCTATGGTTTTATTCCGCAGACTTTTTGTGGCGAGGAAGTGGCAAAGCTTTGCGCCCAACGAACCGGAAATGCCGACATCAAAGGCGACGGCGATCCGCTGGACATTTGCGTGCTGACAGAGAAGACGTTCGCGCAAGGGAACTTCTTTTTACGCGCGAAGCCAATCGGCGGGCTACGAATGATTGATGGCGAACAAGCCGACGACAAGATCATTTCCATTCTCGAGTCCGACCTGGCGTACGGCCACATCAAAGACATCGGAGAATGTCCAAAAGCGCTCGTCGATCGGCTCAACCATTATTTCCTCAGTTACAAGCAATTGCCCGGGGATGCGCCGCGCAGAGTGGAGATTGTTGACGTGTATGATCGTGACGAGGCGCTTGAGGTAATTCGTCGCAGCCTGATTGATTACAAAAACAACTTTGCGGTTTAATGTCCGACCCACTACCACGACCCCGAAATCGTTTCCTCTATTCCACACCGCTTACACAGCAAAGCGTTCCGCGACGAGTCTTTCCAGCTCGCAAGTGGCAATCCTGAAGTCACTCTTCCACCTGAATTGGAGTTTGAACTGGACGTAGAGTGGATTTGGCGCTCGGCATCTTCGGCGCTGCAGTGTTTGCAGAGCCAGCCGTAACCGAGGTTGAAAAAGTGGTTGGTCTGGTCCAAGGGTGAATTAGGGTGTCGGGTTTAGGGGCAGGGTGTAGGTTTGGGCTAGGCGTAGAGCACATCGCGCCTAACAAAGACCCCTACACCCTACACCCAAACCCCCTACGCCCGTGTTATTGCCGGCGCCGAGTATCCGGCGTTTCTGTCAGCCGCACCGGTACCGACATCCGGCGGCCATTGCGCACAATTTGCACCTGGATTTGTTCACCTATAGCGCGCTTGTTGAGGACGCGATAAAGCTCGTCGGTATTCCCGATTTTCTCGTTGTCGATGCCGACGATGACGTCTCCGACTTCCACGTCGCCGTTTTCTGTTTGCGTCAAGCCGCGCAAACCAGCGTTGGCAGCCGGGCCGCCGGGGGCAATCTGCCAAATCAAAACGCCTTCCGAAACAGGCAACTCGACCTGGCTCTTCAGCGTTTCAACGTCGCGCGTGCTGATCCCCAGCTTAGGGCGGCGAATCTCGCCGGAGCGAACCAGTTCCGGCACGATGCGCTTGGCGATGTTCACGGGAACGGCGAAACCAACTCCCGCCGAGGCGCCCGAAGGCGAAAGAATCTGCGAGTTGATGCCGATCATGCGACCGTGCGAGTCGAATAATGGACCACCAGAGTTTCCCGGATTAATTGAAGCGTCGGTCTGAATTGCGCCTTCAATCGGCCGCCCATTGCGTGCGCGTATCGGACGTTGCAGGCCGCTGATTACGCCGGTCGTCAGTGTGCGGTCCATCCCGAAAGGATTTCCTATGGCCAAAACTTTCTGGCCCACTTCGAGCTTATCTGAATCCCCCAAAGGGATAATAGTCAAGGGTTCTTTCGGCATCTCGATCAGTTTGATTACGGCAAGATCGGTATCCGGATCGCCGCCGACTACTTTCGCGGCGTAGTTTTTCTGCCCGCCAAAACTGACCGCAAGTTTTTGCGCGCCCTCAATGACGTGATAGTTCGTAAGAATGTTTCCGTTCTGGTCGATGACCGATCCCGAACCGGAGCCTTCCTGAGGTTCGACGAAGCCAAAGAAATCGCGCGCGTATGAAGTTGAGTGCACATTGACGACGCCCGGCGACAAAGTGCGATAGATCTCGATGTTGTTTTGTTCGTCAGTGGCGGTTGCCGGATCAGTAATGGTGCTGGGCGCATTTTCGGAGTAGGCCGCGTGGGCCGGCTGCAACCGATTTGACACCCGATCAACGACCGCAATCGCGCCGGCCGCAAACATTCCCGAAATCAAAGCAATCACCAGGATCTGACGGGCTGAAAGTCTATACATGGCTAAATTTCCTCTTACTTATTAAGTTGTCCGCTGGTTATGAATCGTGCTAGTTCGATGCTCAAGCGGCGCCGGCAGGTTGCGCGATTACGCTTGTGCGGCCCGCGCTGCTGCCGTTGACGGTAAATCTAGGCCTATCTCAGAACGTATGCAAGCCGCAGAAACACGAATACCCCGCCTGCGACGTCAAGCATTCTTCAAACGTTTCGAACGAGTTTGCGTTCCTTTTTTATTAGGGAGAACCTAAGAGCGGGGAACCGAGAAACCCGCGGCCTTAAAGCGGCCTGGTTAGGCAAAGATGGCCAGGAAAGACTGGGGCAGACTGGCGAAATATGTAATGACGGTAACCGGAGCATGCCAACCGAGAGCAGAAAAACCGGTGGCGACATGCACAAACATCAGGACCAAATAGATGCCGAGTACCAACTTCATGCCGCGGCGGGCAATAGGAATCTCGGAGCAACGATAAAGGGTATAGGCGGCAAGGGCGCCGATGGCAAGCTTGACTGAAAGAAACGAACCCTCGCTGCGATTCAGCAGGTGGGCCATGAAGCCATTTCCTTCGGTGGCCACATTCAGGCGGACCCAAAGAATGGTCAACTGGGCGTCGAGCCAGTTAAGGGAGAATAACAAAATCGCTTTGGATAGTGCGCCCACTCTTGCTCCTCAGAGAAACGTTGTTAAACTCACCACTCCTTTTACGCCAGAACCTCCACAACCGAAATGGTTGGGAGGCTCTGTCGCATACGGGAGGAACGAGACTCGTACCGTGGTGCTAACAAGAAAGTTCCAATACGGTTTCTGTTCCCAAAATTTTGGAGAACACCGCGTGCGACCAGAGCGAAAACTAATGCCTGTATTCTTGAAGCTTATTATATAAGGCCGAAGGGCGCGGAACACAACCAGTGGCGCTACCTCCAATGTCCACCTCGATAGCACAAGCGGTATTAGACGGCGCAAACAGACTGCGGAAGGGCGGCGTGCCGGACGAACGGCGGGAAGCCGGTTCGTTGTTGATGTACGTTCTGGATCGAGATCGTAGTTACATCCTGACGCATGCGGAAGCTGAACTCAGCGAGGAACAACTTGAAAAGTTTAGTGCTGCGCTTAACGAACGTGGCCGGGGCAAGCCTTTGCAATACATTACCGGGCGTCAGGAATTTTTTGGTCTCGAGTTTGAAGTCAACAGCGATGTATTGATCCCGCGCCCTGAAACCGAATTGCTGGTGGAAACAGCATTGTCGCTAGTTTCGCCAAACGAAGCACCGTCTATTTGCGACGTTGGTACAGGTTCCGGCTGCATTGTCGTGACGCTCCTGCACCAACTTTCGCGCGCACGCGCAGTCGCGCTGGACATTTCACCAGCCGCGTTGGCAGTTGCCAAGCGCAACGCGACTCGACATGGCGTTCACGATCGCCTTTCGTTAATTACTTCTGATTGCTTTGCTGGCCTTGGACCACCGTCTGATTCAGGTTTCGATTTAATTGTTTCCAACCCGCCGTACGTCGCCGAGCGTGCGCTTGAGGGTCTGCAGAGGGAAGTGCGCGACTTTGAACCGCGCGCAGCGCTCGTCTCAGGCGCGGATGGTTTGACAGTTATCCGGCGACTGCTGCTTGAGAGCCGCGACTATCTGAAAAACGGTGGCTTGCTGATCTTTGAAATGGGCTATGACCAACACGATGTTGTGCGGCAGCTCATTGATGAAGACTCGTGGAAACTGCTCGAGATTTACGACGATCTTCAGGGCATTCCCCGCACCGTTGCCTTAACAAAGCGTGCTTAGCCAATCTCTCCTCAATAAGTTGTCACAATTCTGCGAACCACGGTGTTTAGTCGTCAGAACCGCGCGAAGAACAAACAGGCAAAACTAAATACCCTGAGGAGACGACCCATGAATAAGTGGCTAAGACACAGTGCGTTCATTCTAACCCTGACAATGGTGACCGCGTTATCCGCATTTGCGAATAAGGAAGGCGATAAAGACAAGGGCATGACGTGCCGCGACGATTGGCAGAGCGATCGTCTGTCAAGTCATTGCGAGATCAAAGAACAAACGCTGCCTGCGGCCGGCGCAATTTCTGTCGATGGACGCCAGAACGGTGGCGTTTCAGTCAAGGGTTGGGATCGCAACGAAATATTGGCCCGCGCCCGCGTTCAAACCGCTGCGCCTACGCAGGCCGAAGCCGACGCATTGGCTCAGCAGATTACAATCGAAACAGCGGGCGCAAAGATTTTTGCGAATGGACCGGAAAATCGCAGAGACTATTACTGGAGTGTTAGTTACGAAGTTTTCGTGCCGCGACGTTCCGACCTGTCGCTAACAGCGCACAACGGCGGTATTTCAATCAGTGACGTGCAGGGCCGCCTGGACTTTATGACCAGCAACGGCGGCGTGGCTTTAAGGCGCGTGGGCGGCACGGTCCACGGCGGCACGACCAACGGCGGGCTATCGATAGAATTGGCCGGCGACCGTTGGGAAGGCGAAGAGATGGATGTGAAAACAACCAACGGCGGCATCAGCATGTCGTTGCCGGAAAATTACTCAGCGCATTTAGAAACCGGCACGGTGAACGGAAATCTGAGCATTGATTTTCCGGTTACCGTGCAGGGACGCATCACTCGCGAGCTGGCAGTTAACCTGGGCTCAGGTGGTCCGACAATTCGCGCCATGACTACGAATGGTGGAGTGCGCGTGAAACGCGGCAGCGGCAGCCGCTACTGACCTGAATTTACTTCCAACCTAACGCGGCGTTCTTAATTGAGCGCCGCGTTCTTTGTGTCCGCACTTGCGCCCGCTTTCGCGTTTTCTGGTTTTACTCTAATCTGTCGGCGTGGATAAATTTCGCATCAACGGCGGGCGTGCGCTCAAGGGCCGCATCTCGATAAGCGGCGCCAAAAATTCAGCGCTGCCTTGCATGGCCGCGGCCTTGCTGAGTGCGGAAACGGTTACGCTGCACAATCTGCCTTACGTTCGCGACATTATTACCCAAGGCCGGCTGCTCGAGGACCTCGGCGCGACTGTGCTGTCACCGGAACTTCGCACTAACAAGATAAGCGCAAACCACATAGAAATTTTTGAAGCGCCTTATGAACTTGTAAGAACGATGCGCGCGTCGGTGCTGGCGCTCGGCCCATTATTGGCGCGGTTTGGCAAGGCAAAAGTTTCGTT
>JBDTTW010000205.1:0-14938 GCA_039930405.1 bacterium | reverse complement strand
TCTCCGGCGCCGGGCACGGCTCAAGTGACGACTCCTCCCGAAGAGCCGGCAGCGCCGTCGGGAGAAGAATCCGATTCTTTTGGCGGCGGCGGACGCCCAGCGCGACCGACAACTGACGTCGGCTTGAATCGTTTTGTTTGGAACCTGCGTTACGCGGATGCGGTCCGGTTCCCGGGAATGATCCTGTGGGGTGGCGATTTGCGTGGCCCACGCGTCGTGCCCGGCAACTATCAGGTGCGGCTGACTGTCGACGGCAAAACGTTTACCGAAAACTTTGAAGTGAAACCCGATCCGCGTCTGACAACGACGTCTGCCGATTATGCGAAACAGTTGGAACTCGGTTTGAGAATTCGCGACAAGGTAACGGAAACTCACAACGCAATTATCCAGATACGCGATGTGCGCAAGCAGATCGACGATTTGGTGAAGCGGGTCGCTGGCCAACCTGGCTTCAAAATCATCAACGACTCGGCTTCGGATTTGAAGAAGAAGCTGACTGCTGTTGAAGAGAGTTTGTATCAAACAAAAAATCAGAGCAGCCAGGATCCGTTGAACTTTCCCATTCGACTGAACGACAAGCTGGCTTCGTTAACAGGCGTGCTATCCAGCGCTGATACCGCACCGACTGAACAGATATATGCCGTCTACGATGACCTGGCCGTGCAGATTGATGCGCAGTTGGCGAGCTTGGCCCAGATCATGAAGACCGATGTGCCGGCGTTTAATCAACTGGTGCGCGATCAGAATATTCCGGCGGTGACGGTGAAGCCGCCGGCTGCGGAAGCGAAACCTTAGCGAGGAACACAACACCTACCTGCTACCGAACGCGCCCAGCTTTGCCGCCTCCCGTGCGGAAAGGCTGGGCCTTTCCCTAGTCCGCACGGGAGCCGGCGAAGCCGCGAGCGCGGCGATGCTAATGCGATCCGCCTGTTGTGTGCTGGACGTATTCGTTTCCAACGCGGAGCACAAAACAACAACCACGAGCCGATATAAACCAGCGTGTTTGCTCTCAATTCGAGATCGAGGTATCTTTAGGTGAACCCCCTTTAGTTGAGAAACCGCCTCTTTATTTCTGATTCTCTCCCACAACCAAAATTCTTTGGCCTGGACCAAGGAGGAGACCACTAATGAAAAAGATCGTTTTTGCTTTGTTGCTTACTTTCGCGGCCGTTTCCATTGCAGCCGCTGACACTATCTACCTGCGAGGTGGCACGACAATACGCGGCAACGTGCTGGGCTATATCAACGGTCGTTTTGCCATTCAGTTAACCGCGCCCGCGACCCTGCCGGTGCGAACTGATGACCGCACATCTACTTCCACCCAGCCAACTTACTCGCAAACCACGCGGACCGTGCGCCAGGGAGAAGTGATCTTCTTACGACCACGCGAGATCGATCGCATCGAGATTGACGGGCGGTCTTTGGATGAAGCGCGTTATCAAACGCAAACTGTCGACGTAACTTTGGGTTCAAACTGGATTGATAGCGGCGTCGATGTTCGACGTGGCGAACGAGTGAGAGTTGACGCGACTGGCACCATTTACGCGGGTCGCACACGGATTACTCCCGCCGGCTTAAGCACCACTGATCCGTATGCGCCGCTGCCGCGGGTTGCGGAAGGCGCGCTGATCGGCGTGATTGGAAATGAATATGATTCGCCGATTATCGAATTGGGCGCCGGCCGTGAATTTACGGCGGACCGCGACGGCCGTTTGTATCTAACTGCTAATCGTAGTTCCTATACCGATGCTCGCGGCGCTTTTAACGTTCGCATTCGCAAGGAAATCGATCTTACCGCAATGGCTAGAACCAGCGACGACAACAATCGTAACGACACTTACGATCCATTTTCGTACCCGGGAGAAGGCGATAACAATCCAGCTCCGGTCCGCTCCAGGCAAGGTGGCGCCGGACAAGGCCAGGGACAAGGGCGAGGTGACCGCCGGAACAGCCGCATGTTGGAGCGAATCGTCGCCGTCCAGGCAACTGAATCGCGCGGCGCGGATACTGGGATAGATCTACGTGCGGGCGATCAGGTGATCATTACGGCGACCGGAAACATTACCGCGGGCCGGCGCGTTGGAGTGGTTTCGCCAAACGGCGCAACACCGGGAGCGACGTCCATCTTCGCGACTCGACCAGTGCCAACTGCGGGTGTAGGGGCGCTCATCGGGTACATCCTGTTAGCGACTGGTCAATCGACCCAGCCCTTCCTGGTTGGCGATAAGATGACCTTAACGGTGCCCAGCGATGGTCGCTTGTTCCTGTTGGTCAACGACGACAACTATAGCGATAACTCCGGCAGCTTTAGTGTGCGTATTCAGTACCCCGACAACCGCTAAAGAACCTACGGTTGCGGACATTCAACAACAACGGGCGGGCCTGCGGGTCCGCCCCTTTTGTTGTACGGACTGTGGCATAGACTTTAGTCTGCGGCTCCCCGCCTGACACAGGCTAAAGCCTATGCCACTTTCAGTTTGACCGAGGTTTTTAATGACGGGGTAGGGTGGCCGTGATAAGATTCGCCATTATGCATGGGGATGTCGTTATCATCCGCTTAATTTTTACTGCTTTTCTTATCGCCGCTGGATACATTCTGAAACCCGTCGGCGGCGATCCGTGGATGTCCGCAGGTGTCGGCGCGCTGGTTGCAATCTGCATTATTCTCTTCGAATTAAGAATTCGCCGCGCATCTTTGAAGACACTGATCGGGGCAGCCGTAGGTTCGATCCTGGGGATCGTCGGGGCTTACCTGATTGGTTCGCTAATCATGAGGCAGGAATCCATTGCCCATGAAGTGCGCACGTTTCTGACCCTCGGCCTCGTCTTCTTTATGGGCTATGTCGGGCTGATGGTGGGCGCTGCTAAGGGTGACTACCTCGAGTTGTCGGCGCTCGGCGGCATACTTACCGACAAAGCCTCCCGGCGCGACCTGAAAATTCTCGACACTTCGGTAATCATCGACGGCCGCATCGCCGACGTGGCCGAGACAGGATTTCTGACCGGCACGCTGATCATCCCGCAATTCATTTTGCGTGAGCTGCAGCAGGTCGCCGACTCGCCTGACTCTTCCAAACGCCAGCGCGGTCGTCGCGGACTCGACATGCTGAACCGTTTGCAGAATAACAGCTCGCTTGATATCCAAATAGTGGAGACTGACTTTCCAGCGGTGCGCGAAGTGGATTTGAAACTGATCGAGTTGGGACAGCAACTAGATGCGGTCATTGTCACCAACGACTTCAACTTAAATAAGGTTTCGCAGTTGCGAGGCGTGAGCGTGTTGAATATAAACGAACTGGCTAATGCTCTAAAGCCCGTAGTGCTTCCCGGTGAAGCGATGCGTGTGTTCATCCTGAAGGAAGGTAAAGAATACAACCAGGGCGTTGCCTATCTTGACGACGGCACCATGGTCGTCGTTGACAACGCGCGGCGTTTGATTGGTAAGAACGCTGATATCGCTGTCACCAGTGTGCTGCAAACCACTGCCGGCAAAATGATTTTTGGACGTCTGTGGGAAGAGCCGGAAAACGGATTCAGCGGCGAGCACCGCGCCAATGGCACCACTCGCCGGCCGCCGCGAGACGTGCGCAATTCGGGGCCGGTGCGCATCACCGACGGCGAGCCAATAACGGAGTCTTAGCCAGTGACAAGCGAAAAGTGAAAAGTAAAAGTGAATAGTGAATAAGGAGAACCAAAGTAATGCCGTTATGTATTGCTTTTCACTCTTCACTTTTCACTCTTCACTTGTCATCTGCTTATGAACGTCGCCATCATAGCCGCCGCCGGACAAGGCCTCCGGCTGGCAGGCAAGCGGCCAAAACAATTTCTCGAGCTGGCTGGCACGCCCATCATTTTTCACACGCTGCAGGCATTCGAGCAGTGTGATTCCATTCAAGAAATCATCGTCGTCATCGCAGCCGCTGAATCGGCTGGTTTTTTATCGTTAGCAGGCAAACGCGAACTGCGAAAGCTCCGTAAAGTTGTGCCGGGTGGCGCGACGCGGGCTGAGTCAGTGCTGCGTGGCTTGCAGGCGGTGCGCGAAACAACTGTAGAAATCGTTGCAGTTCACGACGCAGTCCGCCCGTTTGTGACGGCCGATGAAATAGCGCGCACCGTGGCAGCCGCGCAGGTCGAAGGCGCTGCAATTCTGGTTAGTGCGCCCGTCGACACAGTCAAGGAAGTTTGCGAAGGCGCTGTCGTTAAGACGCTAAGGCGAGATGATCTTAGGAACGCGCTAACGCCCCAGTGCTTTAGATACAAATTGCTGCGCCGGGCCTACGAACAGGCAGACGTTTTCGATCCGGATTTGACTGATGAAAGTTCTTTAGTTGAACGGTTGGGTGAGCGAGTAGCTATCGTTGAGGGCAGCGCGCGCAACATCAAAATTACTCGGCCCGAAGACTTGGTTCTCGCCGAACGACTACTGACTTCTAATTTTTTGACTTTCTGATCTCTGACTTCTGACCTCTGTCTTTTATGTTCCGCATTGGCATCGGCAACGATACGCACCGCCTGGTCGAAGGCCGGCCGCTCATGTTGGGCGGCGTGCACGTGGCCTCTGAGCGCGGGGGTGAAGGACATTCAGACGCTGATGCTTTGCTGCATGCTGTGAGCGATGCCATTCTCGGCGCGTTGTGTGAAGGGGATTTGGGAATGCATTTTCCCGACAACGACCCGCAATGGAAAGACGCTGACAGTCTGCAACTGTTGTCGCGCGTAGTCTGGCTGGCACACGAACGAGACATTCACATTGTAAATGTAGACGCGACGATCATGCTCGAAACGCCGCACCTGCGGCCCTACATTCTTTCGATGCGTGAACGTCTGGCAGAGACGCTGGCTATTGATATCGGCTGCGTCAGTGTTAAAGCGAAGACGGGTGAAGGCCTTGATGCCGTGGGCAAAGGGCTGGCCGTTTCCGCGCAGGCGGTGGTGTTGGTCGAATCGTAAAGCAAACTGTTGGTTTGCGTTGGTTGGTGAACTCTCAACTGTGAGACAACGGACGACCGCAAACTAACAGTTTGCTTTACATAAGAAGAGGAAACGATTGAGACCACAGGACGTCATTAGAAAAAAGCGCGACGGCGCGCAGCTGTCGCGCGAAGAGATCGGCTTCTTCATCGACGGCGTCACCAACGGCTCCATCGCCGACTATCAGATCAGCGCGTTGCTGATGGCGATCTTTCTTAAGGGGATGGATGATTCCGAACAAGAGATACTCACCGAGGCGATGTTGCATTCGGGCAACGTTCTTGATTTCTCGTCGATTGCCAAACCAAAAGCAGATAAGCATTCAACCGGAGGAGTCGGCGACAAGACCTCGTTGCTGATCGCACCGATGGTTGCCGCCTGCGGAGTTTGCGTGCCGATGATTTCGGGACGCGGCTTGGGCCATACGGGCGGCACGCTCGATAAGTTGGAATCGATTCCGGGCTATCGTGTGGGCCTGAGCGCTTCCGAATTCGAAAACGTGCTGCAAACGGTTGGTTACGCGATGTCTGGTCAAACTGCGGAGCTGGCACCCGCGGACAAAAAGATGTACGCGCTGCGTGACGCGACCGCAACGGTGGAAGCCATTCCCCTAATCGTCGCTTCGATAATTTCGAAAAAGGGCGCGGCTGGCCTTGATGCGATGGTCATCGACGTGAAATTTGGTTCAGGCGCCTTTATGCGCGAACCTGCGCGCGCGCAAGCGTTGGCCCACGCGCTGGTGAAGACCGGAAACTCCTGCGGCATTCGCACGCGCGCGTTGCTTACCGACATGAATCAACCACTCGGTCGCGCTGTAGGAAATTCAGTTGAAGTCAAAGAGTGCATCGAACTTTTGCGTGGCGAGGTTGCCGAGGGTGCGCGGCCGGTCCTGGATCTTTCGATCGAGCTGTCGGCGCACATGCTGATGCTGGCTCATGTAGATGACTCATTGGCCGGAGCCCGGGCTCGTCTGGAAAGTATTCTATCGTCAGGCAAAGCGTTGGAGAGTTTTCGTGCGAACGTCGCCGCGCAAGGTGGTGATCCGCGCGTGTGCGACGCGCCTGCTAAGTTTCTGCCTTTGGCGACTGAATCGTTTAAGGTAGAATCGCCGCGTTCAGGTTTTGTTACAGCGGTTAAGACGGCCGACATTGGTCATGCCATTGCGGCAATCGGCGGGGGACGAGTGCGCATTGATGATGAGATCGATCCGACGGTCGGGTTCATCACCGACGTTAAGATTGGCAACCGCATCAATGCCGGTGACAGTATCGGAACCGTTTATTGTGATGACGAGGCAAAGGCAAAAGGAGCAGTGCAAGCTCTCCAGTCCGCTTATGAAATCGGCGACGAACCCCCCGAAGAACTATTGCTGGTGAAGGAAGTAATAAACGAATGAAGTTGGCGCTCTGGTTTATGGTTTCGCTGGTGCTGGTGCTCGCGGTATTCGGCTCTGCCTGCAACCGTACGAGTTACAGCGCCGACGATAAATCCAAAATCCATGTCGGCATGGTGTTCGATATTGGCGGCAAAGATGATCGTTCGTTCAACGCCGCTGCTTTTGCCGGAGTGAAGTGCGCCGAAACAGGTAACTGGCCCGACGGAACTCCCTGCGGCAAGCCCGCTCTCAACATCGTGTTGCGCGACATTGAGCCCGGCAATCCAACTTCAATTGAGCCAGCCATGCGCGCGTTTGCCGAGCGGGGCTACGACTTGATCATCGGCGTAGGCTTTGCCCAGGCGCCAATCATGGAACGCGTCGCCAAAGAATATCCCAACATTCATTTCGCGATCGTGGACGGCGTTAGTGAACTTCCCAATGTCGCTTCGCTGGTGTTCAAAGAACACGAAGGTTCATACCTCGTCGGCATGTTGGCGGCGAAGAAGTCCCAAACCGGCACGATCGGATTCCTGGGTGGCATGGACATTGGTCTCATCCACCGGTTTGAAGGCGGTTACGAAGCAGGCGCGCGCGCCGTCAACCCGAATATCAAAGTTATCCAAAACTACGTTGGCGTGACTGACTCTGCCTGGAACAATCCCGGCAAGGGCAAGGAACTGGCGCTGGCGCAAATCGGCAAAGGCGCTGATGTGATTTTTACTGCGGCCGGAAATTCCGGATTGGGCGCGTTTGATGCGGTTGAGCAGGCCGGCACACAAAACGGCGCCGCCACCCATTTCGTAATCGGCGTCGATTCGAATCAGAATATGGTCAAGCCGGGGTTCGTGCTTACCAGCATGGTCAAGCGCGTCGACAATGCGGTCTATGCAATTGTCGCTGATGTGGCGCACGGGCGGTTCCAGGCCGGCTTCCACGTTTATGGCTTGGACAAGGATGGCGTTGGCTATGCAATGGACCAGAACAACCAGAGCCTGGTGACTCCGGAAATGATTCAGCAAGTCGAAGAAGCGAAGAAGAAGATTATCGCTGGTGAGATTAAGGTTATTGATCGCATGACTCAATAACATCGTCAGTTGTCAGTTGTCAGTAGTTAGTCGCTGTTTTCACCCTTAGGAGACTCATTATGGCTCGGACCAATTTTGAGAACTTAAGGGTGTATGCTTTGTCGGAAGAACTCTCCGACTTGATTTGGATCGTAGTGCTCGCTTGGACTCCTTTTGCTCGCGACACTGTTGGCAAACAACTTGTGAGATGTGTTGATAGCATCGGGGCAAATATTGCAGAAGGGACCGGTCGCGGCACTTTCGCAGACAATAAACGCTTTGTGCGAATTGCAAGAGGCTCACTGAACGAGACAAAGCACTGGTTAAGACGTGCTTTCAAACGGGATTTGTTGACTGCCAAGCAAGTCAGAGACCTAAAGCCGCTCATTGATGAACTGGGGCCAAAATTAAATGCCTATATGAATTCCATCGGCAGCGACAGCCGACTTCGAATTCGTCACGAACCAGCAACTAACAACTGACGACTAACAACTGACAATAAAAAGTGCTTGAGTTAAGGAACATAACAAAGAGATTTGGTGATGTACTGGCCAACGACAATGTATGCATCGTCGTTAAGCCGGGCACTATCCATGCGATTGTTGGCGAGAACGGCGCCGGCAAGTCCACCGCGATGCGTATTGCTTACGGCTTCTATAAAGCCGACAGCGGTGCGGTCATAGTTGATGGGCAACCGCGCCAGATTAACAGTCCTCATGATGCCATCGCGCTCGGCATAGGCATGGTCCATCAACACTTCATGCTCGTCAGCACGATGACCGTCGCCGAAAATATTGTGCTGGGCGCCGAACCAGGCAGCGAGGTTGCGCTCGACCTGCACCAGGCGTCTACCGATATTCAAAAGCTTTCAGAAGAATTCAAGCTCGCCGTTAATCCGCACGCAGTTATCGAACACCTTTCGGTGGGCCAGCAGCAGCGCGTCGAATTGTTGAAGGCCTTGTATCGTCAGGCAAAGGTTTTGATTCTCGATGAGCCGACCGCAGTGCTTACGCCGCAGGAAGTTGAAGAGTTTTTTGCGATCCTGCGAGGCATGCGCCAGCAGGGAAAGACTGTGGTTATCATTACGCACAAGCTTTCGGAAGTGTTGGCCATCTCGGATGAAGTAACGGTGATGCGCGACGGTCGCGTAGTCGGTCAGGTGGCTACCAAAGACACCAACGCAGCCGAGTTGGCGCGCATGATGGTTGGCCGAGAAGTGTTGCTGCGAGTTGAAAAACCGGACGCAGATGTCGGCACGACAGAGCTGTCAGTCAAAAATCTTTCGGTATCGACGACTGACGGCACCAAGCGCGTTAACGGTGTTTCTTTTGAAGTACGTAAAGGCGAAATCCTCGGCATTGCCGGCGTCGAAGGCAATGGCCAAACGGAATTGATCGAGGCGCTGGCGGGTCTTGTAACGCCGGGGCGTATGACCGGCGAAATCCGGCTGGAGGGCCGCGACATTACCCGCCTTGATGCGCGGTCGCGTCGCGAGCTTGGCATTGCCCACATTCCGGAAGATCGCCACCGGCGCGGCTTGCTGCTGGATTTTAGTCTTGCCGAAAATTCGATTTTGGGCGTGCATTACCGAAAGCCGGTGGTTTCAACGGCCGGTGTATTTCTTGACAACCAGGCCATTCGCAAACGCGCGGCACAAATAATCGAAGATTTCGACGTACGGCCCACCAACCAGGAATTGCCGGCGCGCGCTCTATCTGGCGGCAACCAGCAGAAGCTGATCATTGGCCGTGAGTTTGATCTGCGTCCGAAACTTTTGCTCGTTTCGCAGCCGACGCGCGGGGTTGATATCGGCGCGATTGAGTTTATCCATCGCAAGTTGGTGGCCCTGCGTGATGAAGGCTGCGCGGTGTTACTTGTCTCTGCAGAGTTGGAAGAAGTAACGGCGCTCGCCGATCGCTTGCTGATCATTCACGAAGGCCGCATCGTCGGCGACGTTGATCCGAAAGTTGCGACGGTTGAAGAGATTGGTTTGTTGATGACTGGCGGCGGTGGGAAGCATTGAACAAGGATTGAAGGCCCTTTGTACTTTGAACTTTGTACTTTGAACTTTGAATGTTTTGCTCGCCCTTCGTTCGGACGTTAGAGTGCACAAGAACAAAGTACGCACAAAGTACCAAGCACAAAGTACAAAGAACAAATGGCAAATCTGAGATTTAAGATCTCGAAACCATGAAACTCCTACGCGAACTAATGTTTCCACTGATTGCCGTTGTCGCGGCTTTCATCGTTGGTGGAATTCTGATTCTGATCGTTGGCGACGATCCGATTGTCGCGTACAAGCTGCTGATCGGCAGCGCCCTGTCGTGGCCGGACGGCATCGGCTACACGCTCTTTTATGCGACGCCGTTAATCTTTACCGGGCTGGCGGTTCTGGTTGCCTTCCGTTGTGGCCTGCTGAACATCGGCGCTGAAGGGCAGTTGTATGTGGCGGCGTTTGCGACCGCCTGGGTGGGCATCACTTTCGTGCACATGTCTGCCTGGTTGCTGCTGCCGCTCTGTTTCATGGCGGCGATTATCGCCGGCGGCGCATGGGGCGCGATTCCGGGAGTATTGAAGGCGCGGTTTGGTTCCCATGAAGTCATCAACACCATCATGTTGAACTTCATCGCCGTTGCGCTGGTCAGTTACTTTACGCAGTATCACTACAAAGCGCCTGGCGACCCGATTATGCAAACGACCGAGATCGGCGGCGGCGCCCACATCGCGCGCCTGGGAAAATTTCTGCCCGGGTTTCCTGAACGCATCCCGCTCAATCTCGCATTTATTCTGGCGCTGATTTGTTGTGTGCTCGTCTACCTTTTTCTGTGGCGCACGAAGTGGGGTTACGAGTTGCGCGCGACGGGGTCGAACCCGACGGCGGCTGAATACGGCGGCATTTCGATTCGCAAACAGATCATAATTGCGATGACCATCTCAGGATCGCTTGCCGGCATGGTCGGCATTAACGAAGTTCTGGGTTACCGTTATCGCTACTACGACGGCTTTTCGGCGAGCTATGGCTTTACTGGTATCGCCGTGGCGCTGCTGGGCCGCAATCATCCGGTCGGGGTTCTCTTATCGGCAATTTTGTTTGGCATGCTGATTCGCGGCGGCATCTTTGTTGATGCCTTTACCAACAACGTAACCAAAGATCTGGTCGACGTGCTTCAGGGCGTGGTAATTCTTTTCGTTGCCGCCGAAGCATTGTTTCGTGGTCCATTCAACAGGTTTGGTTTGCTCAAACGTTCAAAGGTGTAACTCAAATGAGGGACCTTTTCACCATAGCTTTGATTTGGTCGACGGTGCGGCTGGCGACGCCCTTAATTCTGGCGGCGCTTGGCGGTTTGTTTTCTGAACGCTCGGGCATCATCAACATCGCGCTCGAAGGAAAAATGCTCGCCGGTGCGTTTACAGCGGCCGCGGTTACTTATGCTGCCGACTCGAAGCTGCATTTGGGCGCGGCCAGCCCCTGGATCGGTTTGCTTGCCGGCATGAGCGCAGGAATTTTCATTGCTGCGATCTATGCGATCGTGTGCATTCGTTATAAGGCCGACCAGGTGGTTAGCGGCACGGCGATCAATATTCTGATGTTTGGTCTGCCGGCGTTTCTTAGTGGCGCTTTCTTTCTTTCGTCGGGATCAACACCGCAAATCCGGCGCGATCGTTTGATACCTTTCACCCCACTTGTCATCGCCATTTTGCTGCTGATGCTTGCGGGCATCTGCTGGTACGTCATGTATCGCACGCCGTTCGGGCTGCGGCTCCGCTCGGTTGGCGAAAACCCGGAGGCCGCTGACGCCGCGGGCGTGAGTGTGAGCCGCATTCGTTATGCCGGTGTTTTGATTGCAGGCGCGCTGGCGGGAATTGGCGGCGCGTATCTTTCAATCGGTCAGTCGTCTTTGTTCACCCGAAACATGACATCGGGCCGCGGTTTCATTGCGCTGGCGGCATTGATCTTTGGCAAGTGGCGACCGCTGCAGACATTGCTCGCTTGTCTCTTGTTTGGTTTCACTGAGGCCGTTTCAATTCAAATGCAGGGCGCGATCAAGCTGCCGGCATTCTTTGCGACGTTGCTGCGGCAAACACCAGGTGACGATATTCCCATCCAGTTTATTCAAATGGTCCCCTACCTTTTGACAATCATTGTGCTCGCCGGCTTCATCGGCTCGTCGCGACCGCCGCGTGCACTAGGCATTCCTTACCAAAAGGAAAAATAACGCGCAGCATATTCATTTCGGGTAAATGAACTGATGAATGGAAACGTGTCTGAAGCCAGGGCCCAAACGGATTTGTATTCACGCGCTGAACAGGCTGCAAAGGCGATTCGTGCGCGCGCGAGTGTAAGCTCTCGGGTTGCCCTCGTGCTGGGCAGCGGACTGGGTGGCTTTGCAGATGACTTCGCAGACTCCACCGCGATTCCTTATCAGGATATTCCCGGATTTGTGTCTTCAACAGCCCAGGGACACGCCGGCCGTTTGGTTATCGGCAAGGTGGAACAAAAGAACGTGGTCGCAATGCAGGGGCGCGTGCACTTCTACGAAGGCTACTCGCTCGAGCAAGTCACGTTTCCGATTAGAACTTTCAAACTGCTGGGCATCGATACGTTGATACTTACGAACGCATCGGGTGGAGTTAACGTGCAACTCAGTCAGGGTGCGTTAATGGTTATCAGCGATCACCTGAACCTGATGGGAGTAAACCCGCTGCGCGGCCCAAGTGATGAGCGGTTTGGACCACGCTTTCCCGACATGACCGAAGTTTACTCGCGTGAATTGCAGGAGCTGGCAATTGAAGAAGCGCGCGAGTTGGATGTCAGTCTTCGTCGGGGGATTTACGCGGGGTTAGCGGGTCCCAGCTACGAAACGCCCGCCGAGATACACATGCTAAGGTCGTTTGGCGCCGATGCCGTCGGCATGAGTACGGTGCCTGAAGCAATCGTCGCGCGCCAGATGGGCATCAACGTGCTGGGCATTTCGTGCATCACAAACATGGCCGCGGGCATCAGCGAACAACCAATCAACCACGCGGAAGTAATGGAGACTGGCGAGCGGGTGCGGGCTACGTTTGCGCAATTGCTGAGACGAATCATTGCCAAATTGCCCTAGTGGCATGGACTTTAGTCTTGGTAAGTGTGGTTGGCGGACATTTTGGCTGAAGCCTCTACCACGGCATCCACAGACTAGAGTCGGTGCCACTTTAAGACCAGACTAAAGTCTGTGCCACTGGAGAATTTTGAGTTTAATCATAGGTATTTCTGGCGGAACCGGTTCAGGCAAGACTACGGTAGCGAATCGCATTTTGGAGACAGTGCCTGCCAGCGAAGTCGTCTTCATTCAGCAGGACTCTTACTATCGCAACTTGAACGACCTGCCGCTCGATTACCGGCAAGTCGCAAATTTTGATCACCCGGATGCGCTCGACAATGATTTGCTCGTCAATCATGTACGCAAGTTGAGAGCTGGGGAACCAATTGACCTGCCGATCTACGATTTCCGCACTAACATGCGCCTGAACGAGACTCGCGCAGTCGATCCTACGCCGATCGTGATTGTCGAAGGCATTTTGATCTTCGCGGATCCGCGGTTGTTGGAACAGTTGGACATCAAGGTCTTCGTTGATACTCCCGACGACATTCGTTTCATCCGCCGTTTGCGCCGCGACATTGCCGAGCGCGGTCGTACGGTAGAATCTGTGATTGAGCAATACATCGGAACGGTTCGACCAATGCACATGCAGTTTGTCGAACCTTCAAAACGCTACGCTGACGTTATTATTCCGGAAGGTGGGCATAATCTAGTGAGCATTGATTTGATTAGTGGAAAAATTCGCGAGAGGTTGGCAGGCGCTTTAACCTCAGTTGGAGGCCAATCTTGAGTGAAGAGAGTTTGCAGGATTTAATTGAAACGGCGAAAACAGCTCGACTACGTTCTATCGCTCCTTTTTCAAATTTTCTGGTAGGAGCTGCAGTTAGAACCAAAGCGGGAAAAGTCTATATGGGCTGCAACGTTGAAAGCGCGAGTTACGGTCTGACCGTGTGTGGCGAACGCGTCGCCATCTGGAAAGCTTTGTCGGAAGGTGAACGTGATTTTACGGAACTTGCAATCGTGGCGGACACGGAAACGCTGACACCGCCTTGCGGCACTTGCCGGCAGATTATTTGGGAATTCGCCAAGCACGCGAAAATTATTCTCTCGAACCTGCAAGGTGAAACCCAGGAATGTTCCATCAAGGACTTGTTGCCACGGGCCTTCGACGCGCGCTTTCTGAGCGCACACAAAGATTAGAAACCCGCCGGCACCATTATGTTTAGTCACATGTCAAAGAAGAGTCTCGTCGTTATCACGCTTGCTGCCGTAGTTTTTGCCTATTGTTTGCCTGTTAACGCTCAGCGGAGGGGCCGCCGCATGAAGCAAGTTGAGCTTTTGGTGTTGGGTGGGACGCTCGTGTCGATGGACCAACAGCGTCGTGTGATTCAGGACGCAGGGGTCGCCGTGGCGGGTGGGCGAATCGTGGCTGTAGGTCCGCGGAGAGAGATTGCAGCTCAGTACTCAGGCGCGCAGACAATTGAGGCGAACGGAAAGTTAATCGTGCCCGGGCTGATTAACGGCCACACCCACATTCCGATGACGCTGTTTCGGGGCCTGGCGGACGATCTCGATCTGCAGGATTGGCTGACGAAATATATATTTCCGGCGGAAGCGAAGAACGTTTCAGAAGAATTTGTTCGCGTTGGCACGCGTCTGGGTTTGGCGGAAATGATTCGTGGCGGCACGACTACCTATTGCGACATGTATTACTTCGAAGACGCGATTGCAGATGAAACTGCGAAAGCAGGTGTGCGCGGGGTGCTCGGCGAAACGATCATTGATTTCCCGGTGGCTGACAATAAGACGAACGCGGAAGGAATGGCCTACGTCGAGAGATTTGTACAGAAGTGGAAAGGGCACGAACTGATTATTCCGGCTATCGCGCCGCATGCGCCGTATACAGTTTCTGAAGAACACTTGAAGGCGGTGCGCGCCTTTTCCGATCGCACCGGCGCTCCCATCGTCACTCACATTTCGGAAACCAAGAGAGAAGTCGAGGACAGCATCAAGGCTAAAGGGGCCAGTCCGATAAGCTACCTGGCACGCATTGGCTTTCTCAGCAACAAGGTTATCGCTGCGCACGCTGTTTGGCCGAGCGAAGAAGAACTTGGCCTTCTTAAGCAAATCGGCGTCGGAATAGTCCACAATCCGCAATCAAACATGAAACTCGCTTCAGGTGTGGCGCCGGTTCCCGAGATGCTAAAACGCGGCTTGTTCGTGGGCCTGGGAACAGACGGAGCGGCATCGAACAACGACTTGAACATGTGGGAAGAAATGGATACCGCGGCGAAACTTCATAAAGTTTTCAGTGGCGATCCCAAGGTAATGTCGGCGAAAGAGGCTTTTGAATTGGCCACCATTCGAGGCGCGCAGGCGTTGCATCTGGAAAATGAAATTGGATCGATCGAAAAAGGGAAACGCGCCGACCTGGTAATTGT
>JBDTTW010000204.1:0-9950 GCA_039930405.1 bacterium | reverse complement strand
AGTACATTCGCAACCTGCACCTGCCGGACAAAGCGATTGGTTGGCTCGATACGGCTGCGGTGAAAGTGGAAATCAACGAACCGCAAACCATGGTCGTTAAGCCAGAGCATGTGATCGAAGTTATTTCGCAGGAATCGCGCATTCCGCGCGACATGATTTTCCGCGATACCAGCGAGCGCTTCTCAATGACCGAGGCAATGCTGTCGCAACGCGTCATTGGCCAGAAGGCGGCCATCAAAGCGGTGGCGCAGCGGCTGCGTCTGAACAAAGGACCGTTGAAAGAGTCGCACTACAAACCGGACGGCGTGCTGTTGTTCCTGGGCCCAACCGGCGTGGGTAAAACTGAGTTAGCCAAAGCAGTCGCCGAATTCATGTTTGGCGATGAAGAGAAGATGGTGCGCATCGACATGTCGGAATACAGCGACGGCACCATTGGCATTGAAAAGCTTATCGGCATGCCACGCGGCATTGTTGGTTCCGAACGCGGCGGTATCCTGACAGAACAACTGCGCGAGAATCCGTACACTGTGTTGCTGCTCGACGAAGTGGAGAAAGCTTCGCCGTACCTGATGAACCTGTTCCTCCAGGCTTTCGACGAAGGTTGGTTGACCGATGGGCGCGGCAAGAAAGTTTACTTGTCAGATGCGATCGTAATCATGACTTCGAATCTCGGTTCCGAAAGTTTCAAGAAGTTTGAGAAGCCACTCGGCTTCGGAACGAAGACTGCGGCAGACTTTCGTATCGTGAAAAACGAGGTGATGAAGGCCGCGGAGATGCGCTTCTCGCCGGAATTTCGCAACCGTATTGATGAGATCATTGTGTTTGCGCCGTTGACGATGGATGAAGTGCGGCAGATTGCTGAGCTCTATGTAACCCGGCTGAAGATCCAGATGCAGCGTCAGGGCAAAAACGTCACGGTTACCGATGAGGCGCTGAACTTTTTGACGGAAAAAGGCTTTAACACCAAGTATGGCGCGCGCTTTCTGAAGCGCCACATTGACGAGAAGGTAAAGCTGCCACTGACTGCCATGTGGAAGTCGGCAACGAATTTCGTAGTCGAGCTGGAAGACGGCGAGGCTGTGGTTAAGCCGGTGGCTGGCACAAACGCGAATCTAAACTGATGCGCGTCAGTGATTCTTCGAACTTAACAAGGGCTTCAAGGTTATTGATTGAAGCCCTTGTTCTTTGCGCAACCGCTCTGCGTGTCCGATCCTTTGTGGTAGATTTTCGTCATGATCAAGAATCACAAAAGCGTCTCTGGTTTTGCTCTCTCGTTATTGATTCTGACCGCCATACCGTTTCGAGTATCGGCGCAGAATAGGCCTGGGACGCCGCCGGCGCCGGTTGATGCCAAAACGGAAGCCGTTATCAACCACGCGGTTGAAGCGCTCGGAGGCAGCAACTATCTCAACGTCAAGACAACCGTCGGTCGCGGTTTCTTTACGGCTTTTCAGGACGGCATGTCACAACTGCCCGCTCGCTTTGTCGATTACATCTCATATCCGGACCACGAGCGAACTGAGTTTGTCAGCCTTGGCATCCGCGTGATTCAAACCAACAACGGCGAAACCGGCTGGGTGTTTGACGGCGCGACGAAGACTCTAGGCGACCTGAAGGCGCCGCAGGTGGCAGCGTTCAAACGCAGCATGCGCACCAGCGTGGAGAATCTTTTGTTCGGTTGGTGGAAAAAAGACGGAGCCACGCTCAGCTACGTCGGACGCCGCGAAGCTGGAGTCGGCAAACGTAACGAGACGATTCGCTTAACTTATCCCGACGGCTTCTGGATTGAGTACGAGTTTGGCGCGAGGGATGGCTTGCCCGCGAAGGTGATTTACAAACGCACACAAAAGAAAGCGGATACGGACGAAACTGTAGAGCTAAATGAAGAGGATCGCATGGGCAAGCTGATCACAGTCCAGGGAATAACCGCAGCGTGGGTCGTGGACCATTACATCAATGGCGTGCAGAGCAGCCGCATCAGCTACGAATCGCTTGAGTACAATCAACCGCTCCCCGATTCGTTTTTTGCAAAGCCGGCAAACATCAAAGCCCTGAAGTGATGTAAAGCAAACTGTTAGTTTGCGGTGGCCGGGTACTACATACTCGAAACAGCAAACAGCAAACAGCAAACAGTGAACAGCAGGAAGTGTATCCGCAGATTACGCAGATTACGCCGAAGGGGCACAAGAAGGCAGTAGTGATTTAAGCGGGGGCGATGAGGTCAGTACGGCCTGCGGTAGCGGGTGCGTGCTTTCCTTCTGGCGAAAGCCGTCAAGTCGACGCACTCCAAAAAGAGCTGTTAGTCGTAAATCGTGAACCATAAATCGAGGCTAATACTGTTCAGCGAGTGGTAAAAGCCAGACACCAATACCTAACGAGACTCTTCAAACCAAGTTGTCGGCAACCAACCAACGCAAACTAACAGTTTGCTTTACGAATTTATGAAATCGCTGCTGGTAATCCTGATTCTGCTTAACTCGCTCGCGGGCGATGTTTGGGCGCAGGGCCGCGTCGATCAGGACGACGACGTCATTCACGTCGAGACCGACGTCACCAACCTGCCGTTCACCGCCAACGACAAGAACAATCGCTTCATAACCACGCTCGCGCAGTCAGACATTCGCGTGCTCGAAGACGGCGTCCCGCAGCAGCTCTTCACTTTTCAACGTGAAACTGATCGGCCGCTCTCAATAGCTTTCCTGATTGACATCAGCCAGTCCGAAGAACGCACGCTGCCGGAAGAGAAACGCGCCGCGCGCTCGTTCATCGAAACGATCATTCAGTCGAAGAAAGATCAGGCGGCGATCATTCCTTTCACCGGTTCAGCCTTTCTCGAGCAGGGATTGACGCGTGATGTGTTTGCAATTTATCGCGCGCTTGAACGGGTTGAGGTGGCGCAGCCTTCGTACCTGGGTTCGGGCCGGCCGCTGACTGGAATAACTTCCGGACCAGGCATGAAGCGGCCGCCGCAGGAAGGCTCGACCGCAATTTGGGAAGCCATCGCGTTGACCTCAAGCGAAGTGCTCGCCAAGAGTCCGGTTCAGCGGCGCCGCGCAATCATCCTGCTGACTGATGGACAAGACACGACCAGCCGGGTGAAGGCGATTGACGCCGTCAATGCCGCGCTCGACGCCGAAACAATTATTTATGCAATTGGCATTGGCGATAGCAAGTATGAGGGAGTCGATCGCGATGTGTTGCGCAGCATCGCCGAACGCACCGGCGGGCGGGCCTTCTTTCCGAAGAAGGACGTTGATTTGAGTGCGGTATTTAAGGAAATCGAACAGGAGCTGCGCACGCAATACTTGATTGCTTATTCATCAACGAACAAGAACCGCAACGGCGCCTACCGGCAGATAAAAATTGAAGTCACCAATCCCGCGCTGCAAAAAGAACAACTCAAACTGCGCTACCGCCCCGGGTACTTCGCGAAACCACTGGTTATGGCAGGAAAGTAACGAGTCGGCTGATCGCCTTAATTTTCCGCTCAATTTCAGGTTGCAAAAAGTGGAGGGTTTGAGAGTGCCCATCACTTTATCGCGCACCCTTGTCTCTCTTCTAAGCTTATCGCCTAGCGAAAGTGATGCGGCCCCTCCCAGTCGCGGAATAGGAGCGGTGGACCGCTTGGCTGCCTCTCCTTACGAGTTTAGACCTTTCCGCATGGAGTCTATCGATTTCCAGCCTCAGTTCATCAAGCTTGCGTTGTAACTCCGCAACTTCAGGCCCCAAAGCTTCTGTCGAACTGAGGATTTCTTTTACAAGGCGAGTAGTGTTGTCCGATTGGTTGAGATCTGGGTTCCTACTCGAGGGAAAGCTATATACCTGTCTGCCTCTAGAGCTTTGACTACTTTCGAGACCCGCTATGTCTTGTAGGTCCCTCATGATCTTGCTTAGAGGCTGACGTTTTGAACGAAAAAGAACCAGAAAGACAACAGGCGCGGCCAACACAAGAAGAGCAATGAGAGGAAATATGTACAGCAGCACCTTTCCCTCCGGAATTCCAAAGTGGAGATCCAGAACCAATGCTACTGCAGTTCCGATGCTCAGTACTGTGACATAAACGAGTAACTTAACACCTCGTAGATCATACAGGTTGAGGGCTGCTCGAAAAGGCGATATTTCCGCAGTTTGGCGCATCACGATTTCTTTCCACTAAATAGCGACTTCAGAACTGTAATGATAAAGCCGAGGCTCAAGATCACCAAACTTCCGTAGTTCAGATAAAAGTGGGTCTTGTTTAACAGGCGTATCTCATCGGGTTCTAGTGAAGTCCAGCGCAACGCTCGATGAAAAACCTCGAAACTAAGGAGAAACAAGCCGACAAAGAACACTTCCGCCATAAACTCTTTAAAAAGGTTTCGCTTTTCCCACCATATCTCGGCCAACCAAAAACGCATCGGTTCCGGCTGGGGCGGCGCTGATTGGTCGCTGATGAGACTTGCTAGTTCCTCTTTTTCAAATTCATCGATCCTCTTGAGGAGGCGTTCAATGAGGATATCTTTGGTTTCCTGGTTCAGCTTGAGAACTCCTTTAGCAATGAGGGTGGGACGCTAACCTTCTATGCCAAAGCGAACTTGAAGTCAACGAAATGAGTGTCCTTAACGTTCCAGTGCGCCGCGGTCCCATTTAGCGAGCTCGGCGCCGGCTTCGTAGGTAGTCTGGCAGAAATCCATCAGTTCTCGTTCAGATGAGCTGGAGGCGCCGTCTGAAGCCGCCCGCCGAACATTTTCGTACGGCAGGAAAAACTCTTTCAACTCCGCACTGTAAAAAGTTTCCGCCGGACGAATCTTTCCCTGGCTTACGACTTCCGCCAAGCCGGCGGGCTCCGGAGCAGTGTAGGAATAAAACGCGGCTTCCATGTCTTTGTTGCCGGGCCAGAAGCCATGACTGATCACTTCATGCGAATAAGCTTCGCGCGTGATCAGATCAGCGCCTTCGCGTGGCGGCGCCGGCCGACCGGAAAATCTTGTCACGGCCACATCAAAGCTGCCCCAGAAGAAATGCACCGGGCTGACTTTGCCGATGAAGCGCGCGCGAAACTCCTGAAACACCGGATCCATCTTCAATAATGCGCGCCAGAAACGATTTGCATATTCAGCATCATACGAAGCGTGTTTGGTGTCGTCTTCAAAACGAATCGGGTCCGGTATCTCGACCGGCATGGTCCAAATCTTTACTTCAATGTCCAACTCGCGCAGCGCCGCCATAACTTCGGCGTAAAAATCGGCGACTGACTGCGGCCTTAAATCAAGCAGCTTCAGCGCGCCGTCACTGCATTCGATCCACAGTTTGTGATCGATGAAGTCGAACCCCATCTCGAAGTAGCGATCGCCGTAAGGCATGGCGGTGGTGGTCAGGCCGCGCGCCGAAACATACAGCGGCACGTTCCACCAATGATTCACCAGCGGCGTTTGCTTCAGGCGAATCTTGCCGACCACCTGCGTCCACATGTGCAGCGTCGCAAGCGTGTCCTGCCATTCGGCAAATTTCAGTTCCGGCCAGTCGTTGTTGGGCATAGCAAACAGTTAACAGCAAACAGCAAACAGCAGACAGCAGACGCAAAATTAAGATTAAATTGCCAGGCCGCCGTCGACTTGAATTACCTGGCCGGTAATGTAATTGGCGTCGTCGGACAGCAGAAAACAGGCAATACGTGCTATTTCATTGGTTTCGGCAAAGCGGCCGAGGGGGATCATCTCGAGAATTTTCGTGCGATGGGTTTCATTGAGCCCGCCGGACATGTCGGTTGCGACCATGCCTAGCGCCAGCGCGTTGACAGTAACTTTCCGGCTCGCTACTTCTTTCGCCAGAGCTTTGGTGAGACCAACCATACCGGCCTTTGAAGCGGAGTAATTCGACTGCCCGGGCATTCCTACTTCGCCGCTGATCGATGAGATGTTGAGAATCGATCCGCCTTGCTCCTGGCGCAGCATTGTTCTGAGTGCAGCCTTGGAAAAATTCCAGGCGCCTTTCAAATTTGTATCCATTACGTCGTCCCAATCCGATTCCTTCATGCGCAGGATCAGGTTGTCGCGAGTTATCCCGGCGTTGTTCACCAGGAAATCGATGCGGCCGAAAGACTCCTTAACTTGCTTCACCATTTCGGCGGCGGCTTCAGTGTTCGCCACATCGCACTGCGTCGCCAGCGCGCGTCCGCCCAGGGCTTCGATTTCCCTGCTTAATGATTCGGCAGCTTCGGCACTCTTTGCATAATTGAACGCGACGTCAGCGCCACGGCGCGCTAACTCGATCGCGATGGCCCGGCCGATGCCGCGCGTGGCGCCGGTCACGATGGCGGCCCGTCCGGCGAATTGTTTTTGATCAGGCATTTTATTGAGCTGATTGTTATCCGCAGATTACACAGATTACACAGATGAAAACAGCAATTCCGAAGAAATGGTGTGGGAAATCTGGAGACATTCCCTAAACTTTCTTGCTCCTACCGGCTCGTTTTGAATCGGTGTAATCTGCGTAATCTGTGGACAGTTCTTCTCGTTTACTTTGTTAGACGTTCAAAACTTTAGCGACTGCAAATACTCGCGAAACTCTGGTGCCAGGTCCTCGTGCTTCAATGCGAATTCGACTGTGGCAATTAGGAAACCCAATTTATCTCCGGCATCGTAGCGCGTGCCCTGGAAACGCACTGCATAAAACGGACGCTTTTTTAGCAGCGAGCGCATCGCGTCAGTAATCTGAATTTCGCCGATCGCGCCGGGCGTGGTGTTCTCAATCTCGTCAAAGATGTCGGGGGTCAAAATGTAGCGGCCGATGATTGCCAGATTCGATGGCGCTTCGTCTTGCGGCGGCTTCTCGATCATGTCTTTGATTTTGTAAACGCCGGGTTCGACTTCCTCGCCAGCGATAACTCCGAAACGCGAAATCGCTTCGCCTGCAACTTCAAAAACAGCGACGACCGGGGCATCATACTTCTCATAGACGTCGAGCAACTGGCGCAGCGCGGGCGTGTCTGAATCGATGATGTCGTCGCTGAGCATAACGGCGAACGGCTCTGCGCCGACCAGGTCGCGCGCTTGCAACACCGCATGACCCAGACCGAGTGCTTCCTGCTGACGGACATAGCTGACGCGCGCCATTTCGGAAATTGCACGCATCGCCTTCAGTTCTTCCCGCTTGCCGCGCTCTTCCAAGAGCTTTTCCAGTTCAAAAGAAACATCAAAATGATCTTCAATGCTGGCTTTGCCGCGACCGGTGACGATGATGACCGACTCGATTCCTGAAGCGACCGCTTCTTCAACGACATACTGGATCAGCGGCTTGTCCACCAGCGGCAGCATTTCTTTCGGCGATGCTTTGGTCGCGGGAAGAAAACGCGTGCCCAAACCGGCGGCAGGGAAAACTGCTTTGCGAACTTTTTGCGGCATCCTCAGGTTTCAGATTTCAGATTTCAGATTGTAGAATCCAAACCACTTAATTTGCGCAGGCTGCTTTCATAGCACAGCCCGAAGGATTATCACAAATGCTTGATCTCAACTATGTGCGGGAAAATCTGGAGCAAGTGCGAACTGCGCTGGCCACGCGCGGCGTTGTTCCTGAAAGCCTCGATCACTTTGCCGCCGCCGACGCCGAACGCCGGCGCATCATCGCAGAATCGGACCAGCTAAATGCTGAGCGCAACGTTTCGAGCCGCGAAATCGGCGCGTTGATGAAGGAGGGCAAACGCGAGGAGGCGGACGGGCGGCGCAAAGAAGTAAACGAGTTGAAGGAACGCATTGCGGCTTTGGATAGCGCGCGCGAGCAGGCCGAGACGCGCATGCATGAGTTGCTTTCCACGCTTCCCAATGTTCCACACGAGAGCGTTCCGGTCGGCGTAGACGAAACAGCAAACGTTGAAGTCCGCCGCTGGGGCACGAAACCTGAATTCGAATTTGAACCAAAGGACCACGTCGACCTTGGCGCCGAACTGGGAATACTTGATCTCGATCGCGCTGCGAAAATCGCGGCGTCGCGTTTTGCCATACTCAACGGCGAAGGCGCACGGCTCGAACGCGCTTTAATCGGTTTCATGCTCGACGTTCACGCGCGCGAGCATGGATATCGCGAAACTCTGCCGCCGTTCATCGTCAACAAGTCGGCCCTATTTGGCACCGGGCAATTGCCGAAATTCGAAGCGGACCTTTTCAAGTTAACGGATGAACGCGAACTGTATCTCGTGCCTACGGCCGAGGTGCCGGTAACAAACTATCACCGCGAAGAAATTCTCGATGCCGCGCAACTGCCACTGTGCTGGGTAGCTTACACGCCGTGCTTTCGTTCTGAAGCCGGCAGCTACGGCCGCGACACGCGTGGCCTGATTCGTCAGCATCAGTTCGAAAAAGTCGAGCTGGTGAAATATGCCTTGCCGGAAAATTCCTATGACGAATTGGAGTCGCTGACTCGCGACGCGGAAACGATTTTGCAAAAGCTGGGGCTGCACTATCGCACTGTCGCGCTCTCGACGGGCGATATCGGTTTCGGCTCAGCCAAAACGTACGACATTGAAGTTTGGCTGCCGTCGCAAAACACTTTTCGCGAAATTTCTTCCTGCTCAAATTACGAAGCGTTCCAGGCGCGCCGCGCGCAGATTCGCTTTCGCCGCGCTGGCGGCACTAAGCCTGAGTTTGTTCACACGCTGAATGGATCGGGGTTGGCGGTGGGCCGCACCTGGATTGCGGTGCTGGAAAACTATCAACAGGCGGATGGATCGATTGCGATTCCCGAAGCGCTGCGTCCCTACATGGGCGGGATGGAAAAGATCAGTAGGCAGTAGGCAGAAGGCCGCAGCGGCTCTGCCGCATTCCGTGCGGAAAGGCTTTGCCTTTCCGTCAGCACGTTGATCCGTTTAGGCTACGCCTAATGATCGAGGCATAGCCTCGAACACAATCAAGCGCTCGTCGGAAAAGCATAGCCTTTCCGCACGGAACGCGGCAAAGCCGCCAACGGGTTGTCGGTTAACGGTTCACGGTTTACTTTATCTCGATGTCAAACGGCATCAGCATCATAGGGTCGCCGCTCTTCGCGTGGTCCATCAGCGACATGAAGCGAAGCGCGCGCTGGGCATCTTCCGGCAACGTCGCCATTACCGCAGCCCGTTGTTGCGCAGCCTTACTTTGCGTTTCATCGCCTTCCTGACTTAAGAGTTGCTGAAACAGCGTACGCGGATAAGGAAGGATCACGCGATGGACGCCTTTGTCGGCCGGGATTTTGGCTAACTCTTTTGCGACCTGAACGGCGCGGTCCAAACCACCAAACTCATCGACCAGGCCGCGCTCTTTAGCCTGGCCTCCGGTCCATACGCGTCCCTGCGCGATTGAATCGATGTACTCCGGAGTCTTGCCGCGTCCCTTTGCTACCTTCGGCACAAAGTCGTCGTAGTAATTTCGTCTGACCAGGTCTTCAAATTTGGCACGCTCTTCCGGCGTGAACTTTTCCGATTCGCGAAACATGCCGGCCTGCTTGCCGCGCAACACGTATTCGTTGGAAATTCCCAGCCAATCGTAGAAGCCTTTAATGACCGGCTTGCCCGCAAACACGCCGATCGAACCGGTGATGGTCGAGGGCTGCGCGACGATCTTGTTGGCGCCGGCGGCGATGTAATAGCCACCAGAAGCGGCAACGTCACTCATCGAAATCACGACCGGCTTTTTCGTCTTGGCAGCTTCGACTGCATGCCAGATGATGTCGGAAGCAAGACCAGAACCACCGGGGCTGTCGACGCGAATCACAATCGCCTTGATCGATTTGTCGTTGCCTGCATCGTTAATCGCTTTGGCCAAAGTGTCTGATCCAATCGACTCGCTACCGGTTGCGCCATCGTTCGATTTTCCCGAGCCAATATCCCCCGCCGCGTAAATCACGGCAATTCGTTCGCCCTTATCGAGTCCCAGTGATTCCGGTTCGACATTGTTGTAGCTGGCCCCCGGCACCAGGTGCAGTTCGTCCGATTCCTTGTA
>JBDTTW010000203.1:0-3577 GCA_039930405.1 bacterium | reverse complement strand
GAATTTTTGAACCCTTCTTCACCACCAAAGGAAAACTCGGCAGCGGCCTCGGACTTTCAGCGTCGCACGGAATCGTCACTCGCCACAAAGGCGAAATAATTGTCGTGAGCGAGCCGGGTGAAGGCACGCGCTTCGAAGTGAGGCTGCCCATCTGCGACAAGGCTGATCGGTTTATTAAGAAGAGCGATGCGATCGATGAAGCAACTGAGCCGGCGTAAGACGACACCCTAATCAGCGCTTGAAAAGCAATTGTCCTAAGATCACGCATTAGGCCTGCGAAAACATACAGATTTCGCAGGCTCTTTCTTTCAGCTTTTCAGCTCGCAGCCAAAGACTCTCACGAAAAGCCAACAAAATGCGCTTCTAACATTCTGGGAACACTCGTTGCAATCAGGAAGGTGTCGGAATAACCAGGCTTTCAACAAAGGAGACTGCAATATGGGTTTGCCAAATCGAGACGAGATAAAAGGAAAGTTTGATCAGGCGAAGGGTCAAGCGAAAGAAACCGTAGGCCGCGCCCTGGATGATCGAGAACTCGAAAACGAGGGCCGTGGCGATCAAGCCGGCGGCGAGATTCGCGAGGGATTCGGAACCGCTAAACGTAAGGTGGGAGAAGCAATCGAAGATATCGGCGATTCAATCAGTAAATAAGTTTTCACCTCAGCAAACAAAAGGGCTTACGACAACAGTGTCGTAAGCCTGTTTTGTTTATTGAAAACCGCAAGCATTACAACTACTCGGTGCGCACGTGCTCACCGCCGATCGCTTCCAGCAGTTCCTCGAGTTTATCAACTTCTTCGTCCGTCTTCGCTTCGACTCCTAAAAGAATACCGCCGCCGCGTAGTCCGGCTTCGTAGACTTTGGCGCGATACTCCGGAATGCCGGCGCCAATCAGCGCACCTATCACCCCGCCAGTGGCGCCCCCCGCGCCGGCGCCCGCAAGTGCCGCAGCGATTGGACCAGCGATTACCAGGTTGATGCCGGGAAGCAAAATGGTGCTCCCGACGGCAACGATGGCGGCGAGTACGGCGCCGACAACGCCGCCAACAGCGCCGCCAATGCCTGCGCCATCAGCCGCATGCGTCCGTGTTTGCAGCGCAAACTCTTTGTTCTGCGTCGCGTCGGACATCATCACACTGATGTCGTCACGCGTGTATCCGCGTTTCATGATTGCATCAACGGCCGCTTCCGCAGCCAATCTGTTCTTGAAAAGTCCTGTTACCAATTTGTGTTTTGCCATAAACGTCCTCCTTCAGATTCCGCCCCCAAAATAGATTTACTGCCCGGGAGAAATGTTTCTAAAGGGCAACGCGTGTGCCGAATTCCGTGCTCCGCTTTACTGGCGTTTTGCTTGAAAAACCGCCAACGCCCGGCGGTAAGCAAACAGCGACGAAGGTTTCCTGTTTCGCTTCGGTACGCGGCTGGCGGCACTATTGTCTGACCTGATTGAGTTGCAAACCAGGTTTTGCTATAGCTGCCGCGCCGTTTCTTGTGTAAATTCCAAATCGCTTTCGAATTAAGCCTGACTGCGCACAAACTGCTTTTGAGAATTCTCCAGATAAGTTCCGCGCAATCGCTCGGCGGTGGCGAGCGCCATTTGGCAGATCTGGCCAATGGTCTCGCCAAACGCGGCCATGAGGTCTTCATCGCGTTGCGGCCGCATTCTGCTTTGAACAATGAACTAAGCAAGGTTGCAAAAGAGAATATTACGACGCTACCCCTGCGTAATTCGCTTGATGTAAACAGCGCACGTGCGCTCGCTTCACTGGTGCGCAAAAACAATATCCAAATAATTCATGCGCACCTGGCGCGCGATTATCCACTCGCCGCTTACGCCGCGCGCCGGAATCCGGCCGCGCGGTTAATACTCACGCGGCACGTTCTTTTTCCGTTGAACCGCCTGCACCGCCTTACCTTTTCCGGGGCGTCGCGGATTATTGCTGTTTCGCAGGCGGTGGCTTCGCAACTTCGCGCCGACAAAGTTGCACCTGCAGAAAAGATAACCGTGGTGCTCAATGGGATCGACGTGCACCGCTTTGCCAGGGCGCGAGAACAGTTTAATCGCCAGGAATTTCTGAAGACTTGGAAACTGCCTGAATCAGGCTGGCTGGTGGGAACGGTCGGCGAGTTGACGCCGTTGAAAGGCCATCAGGAGTTTTTGCGCGCCGCGGCGCAGATTTCAAAACAGATCGCTGGCTGCAACTTCATTATCGCCGGCATCGATCACTCGCCGAAGGGAAGAAATGAAGCGCAAATCGAACTGCTAATTGACGAACTGAACCTGAGAGCGCAGGTGCGCCGCGTAAAATGGCTGGACGATCTGGCGCAATTGTATTGTGCCTTGGATGTTTTTGTTTCCGCATCGCACACCGAATCGTTCGGCCTCGCAATAGTTGAAGCCATGGCCAGCCGCACGGCTGTAGTGGCAACCGAGACCGAGGGCGCGGGCGAGATTGTTCGGGACGGAGAAACTGGATTGTTAACTCCGATTAGCAATCCAGACGAAATGGCAGTTGCAATCCAATTGCTGTTGAATGACGGGTCAACCCGGCTGCGGATTGCCGCAGCCGCACAAAAAGATGTAGCCGACAGGTTCAACGTCGAGCGTATGGTTGATGAAACTGAAAAGATTTATCGAGCGAGTCTTCAGTAAATTCAGAGAGCATCGATCTTCGCCGCCAGGATGAAGTCGCTTTCTGTCAGGCCAGCGATCTTGTGGGTCCAGATGGTTACTTCTGCGCGGCCCCAACCGAAACAGATGTCCGGATGATGCCATTGCTCTTCTGCCAATTGGCCCACGCGGTTCACGAACCCAAGCGTCTTGGCAAAATCGCCAAACTTGTATTCCTTCCGCAGGTGGTGCTCGTTTACAACTTCCCAGCCTGCAATTTCGCTTTGCAGTTTAGTAAGCTCGGCGCCTTTTAATGGCGGCACACCGCCGCGGCAGGGAACGCAATCCCGACTTGCCAGGTCGCTCATTTGTTTTTCTCCTGAATCAGTCTTGATAAACATTCTACACGCCGCATGGGCTGAGCGGCAGCGCCCGACCAGCCCGGCGCTGACACTAACGCGCTAAGCTGATTTCGCGACTTGCTAATACCCGCAGGCAACGGATAGTCTTAAGGAACGCCTTCAGCAATTAACAAAAACTTTCGTTTGCGAGTAGCGAATTTTGCACCTTCGCAAATCTGCTGCGCGGGGAGGATTCGTGGCAATCATCCGTTCTTTCCAGGCCTTACGCCCGTTGGCTGAACGAGTAAAGCAAGTAGCGAGCGTGCCCTACGATGTCGTCAGCACAGCCGAGGCGCGCGCCCTTGCTGCTGACAATCCATTGAGCTTTCTGCACGTCTCGCGGCCGGAAATTGATTTACCCGAGGGCACCGATCTTTATTCAGATCCGGTGTACCGCAAGGCCCTGGAAAATTACGAACTGCTGAAAAAAGAATGCCCGTTGGAAACTGAAGCTGTGCCGAGCATCTATCTCTATCGCCAGATTATGGGCGAGCACGAACAGATTGGAGTCGTCGCTTGCTGTTCGGTCAATGACTACGACCAGGACATAATCCGCAAGCATGAA
>JBDTTW010000202.1:0-5325 GCA_039930405.1 bacterium | reverse complement strand
CCCCGCCTGGCTTGAATGGCCTCCAGCACGGGGCGGGGGCAAGCCACCCTTCCCGACCTGTTAATTAATCGTCATCCCGGAGAACCGTCGGGAAAATACTCACCCCACCTGCGGTCTACTAGCGTCGCAATGTCATCACGCACAACCAACTCTTTGGGAAAGCCGGGCTTGGTGCGCGCGTCGATAACGATTGGGCCTGTATACGACAGTTGATGGCGAACGACTTTTGTCTCGGCGGCATAGATGTCACTCGCCGGTTCAAAGCGCGTCCAGGTGGACCACAGAAAGTCAGGAGCTGAGCGTGCCACCTTTGCCTGGTCGTGAAGAATGACTAAAGGCCAAGCGCGCAACCAATCTTCTTTTGCCAGCCGCGCTGCTTGTTCCGCATCTTCGGCGTACGACAGTCCCTGGACCACCAGGCAGCCGCCACAAAACACCTCGGCCGCGGTTACATCGCGCGGCAACTCGCCGCGAAATTCACGCGGTAGATCGCGCTTGGCTTCACCCAGACCGAGCATCACTGCTTTGCTGCCTTCATTCACCTTCCCGCTCGTGTAATCCAGCGTGTCCATCGACACGTTTGAAAAAATAAACAAATCCGTCGCCGGGTTAAAGCGGGCCAGCACATGTTCCAGCAAGCGCGGAAAGTCATGCAGGTCCTGCGGCGTGTCGGTGAGCAGTAGAAACTTGGTTAACGAAAGCTGGCCCTCGCCAAGAATGCGGAAAGCTGAAACCAACGCTTCGCGACCATAGCGTTCGCGCACGACCGCGGCGCACAGCGAATGAAATCCGGTTTCGCCGTAAGTCCACAGATCCCGAACGCCCGGCATCACCAGCGGAAACAACGGCGACAACAAACTTTGCAGATAATCGCCGATGAAAAAATCTTCCTGGCGCGGCTTGCCGACTACCGTGGCCGGATAAATTGCGTCGCGCCGGTGGAAGACGGCGTCAACTTCAAACACCGGATAGTCATGTTGCAGCGAGTAGTAACCATAATGATCGCCAAATGGACCTTCAGGGCGTCTCACATGTGGTTGCGCTTTACCGACCAACGCAAACTCGGCCGCGGCTGCCAAACGATGCGGGCCGCCGCGCGGATCTTGCGTCAGCTTTAACTTTTCGCCGGCCAGCAATGACGCGAGTACCAACTCCGGAACATCTTCCGGCAGCGGCGCGATGGCCGCGAGTATCAACGCCGGTGGGCCGCCGAGAAATACCGTGACCGGCAGTGGCTGATGCATCTCTTCCGCTTCGTGATAATGGAACCCGCCGCCCTTCTGAATCTGCCAATGCAAACCGGTGGACTTAGCGTCGTAAACCTGCAGGCGATAGATGCCCAGATTGTGTTTCTTCGTCAGCGGGTTTTCGGTATAGACCAGCGGCAAGGTGATGAAGGGACCACCATCTTCATCCCAGGTTGTTAGGACGGGTAATTCATTAAGTCGCGCTGGTTGATCCAGCACCTCTTTGACGGGAGCGCGCTGCGTGGTCTTAGTTCCCAGCCGCAGCATTTCAAATGCGAGCGAGCGGTGCTGCCACAGTTCGGCAGGGCGCGGCGGCAACAAGGATTCGGCCACCTGTACCAACTCCCGCACCAGCTTTTCCGGCTTTGGACCAAAGGCCAGGTCGAGGCGCCGTGCAGTGCCGAAAAGATTGGTAACCACCGGGTAGCGGCTGCCCTTTACGCGTTTGAACAAAAGCGCTGGTCCACCACGCTCGATTACGCGGCGATGAATTTCCGCGGCCTCGAGGTAGGGATCAACTTCCGCTGCGATGGTTATTATTTCGTTTTCGCGTGAAAGCAGGTCGAGAAATGTGCGCAGGTCGGGATGCATCTTGGGAGACGGAGTATACCGCCTTATGTGGTCGTGAGAAACTGCAACTGTAAGAAGAGCGGGGGCACGCCCACCTTCCTGACCTTGAGGTTATCTGAGAGCCCTTAAATTCGATCTGAAAACCCTTTGGGGATACCCAGCACCAGATAGCTCCCCCGATTCTCCCTCGCCTCTCAGGTTCGGAAAGGGACCCCCCCGCTCTTCGCATTAACCCAGCTATTGGGTTGGCTGCTTCACTCGCAGCAGCGCGGAGTTCAAATCCATTTCCGCTACCGGAATCACTTCCACTTGCGGAAACTGCTTGCGCAGCGCCGGCAGAAATTCCTTCGCATTGCCGACCACGATGATGCTGGCGTTGCTTGCGGCGAGATGCCCGCCGGCAAACTTTTGGACGTCGCCGGCAGTAATACCCTGCACGTTTGTGATGTAACGGTTTATCTCGTCAAAGCTGATTCCATAAAGCGCGAGTGACGAAACCTGCGCAACTAAACCGGCGGCCGTCTCCAGATTGCGCGCGAAGTTTCCGACGACCACGGCCTTGCGCGGCGTTAGTTCCACATCCGGAACGGCAGCTGATGACAAGCGATCGATTTCGGACAACAGGAGTGCGGCAACTTCCGCGGCTGATTGGTTTTTCGTTTGCGCCGAAGCCAGGAATGGCCCAACGTCACGTCGCGTATCGAGCGTACTCGCCGCGCCATAACTCAGTCCGCGCTTGATCCTGATTTCCTGATTCAAGCGACCGGAGTATCCGCTCAACATCGAATTAGCAACCAGGCCCTGGTAATAAGCGGGATCGGTGCGTTGAATTCCCGTGCGCGCCAACAAGACTGCCGCCTGGCCAGCATCCGGTTTATCAATAACTATGACACGCGGGCTCGCTGACGCCGGCAGCTTGGAGCCCGGCAACACCGGCATCGCAGTGTTCGGCTTGGCCCAGTCGCCAAAATATTGTTGCGCAAGTTTGAAGGCGTTGGCAGCTTTCAGATCGCCACCCAAAACGAGAATGGCGTTGTCGGGACGATAAAAGCGGCCGTGAAAAGTGACTACCGCTTTGCGATCGATTCGCGCAATTGACTGCGGCGTGCCGGCAAGGGGTTGGCCGTAAGGCGCATCACCAAACACAACGCGCGCTGCAACGTAACGGGCGATCGAGCCGGGCTGGCCCAGCTCCACCGTCAGGTCGTCGAGCGTTTGTTGTCGCAGACGTTCCACTTCATCTTCTTTGAAGGTTGGCCGGCGCACCACATCAGAAAGAATTTCCAGCGCTGGTCCAAGCTTCGACGACATCACACTCACGCCAACACGTGAAGAGTCCCAACGCGCGGAAGCGTCAAGCGATCCGCCCAGGGCTTCGATCGTTTCGGCGATTTGTGTGGCGCTCCGTTTTTCGGTGCCTTTAGTTAAAAGGCTGGCGGTCATGTTGCTAAGGCCCGCCAACTCCGGCGGATCAACTTCTGCGCCGTTCTTAATCAACAATTGAGCGGCAACCAGCGGACTACCCTTACGCTCAACGACAATCACGCGCAGACCGTTCGCCAGCGTCTTCTCAACTGGTTTTGGAAACGTCGCCGAACGCGGGACGGCAGGTGGCGGCGGTGTAGCTTGCGGGGTTGCTGACTGGGCTTTGGTACTCAGCGGCGCCAAAAGAGCGACGAACAGTGTCAGCGAAATCAGCGCAAAATTACGAGTCATATTAATCCTCATTTTCCCTGCCCTCCTGGTACGCGCTGCGCCTGATCGTCCGGACTTCTCAAGTAGCTGGTGCTTTGTTCAGTCTTAGGCAAGTAGTAAATCACCAGCCGGTTCGCCGCCGTGAAATACTGCTTCATCACGCGTTGAACGTCTGCTGCGCTCACCGCCTGTAGTTGACCCAGATCCGTATTCACTCGCTTAGGATCGCCGAGTAACACCGCTGCTTCGCCAAGCGAGAATGCTTTGCCGTTGCTCGTCTCACGCTGTCGCAGTTCATTGGTCACCAGTTGGTTCTTGGCTTTGTCCAGCTCAACAGCGGTCACTGGCGCGTTCTGCATTTTCGCAATCTCGGCGAGCAAAGCGCGCTCGCCTTCTTCCGGCTTCTTGCCGCTCGCGAGCACCAGGTTGAAATAAAAGACGCTGGCGTCTTCGCGCAGGTCTGCAGTGGCGTCGGCACTTTGCGCCACTTGCTGATCGTAAATCAGAGACTGGTAAAGCCGCGACGATTCGCCCTGCGCCAGGATTGTGGCGGCAACGCGCAAGGCCGCCGAGTCAGGACTCTTTTGCGAAGGCGTCAGGTAGGTCAGCGCTATCGCCGGCAATGGCACATTCGCGGCGTAATGAGTAAGGCGCCGCTCGGCAGTGCGTTCCGGCTCTTTCGTGTTGACGCGCGGCAACGGAATGGCGGGCTTGGCAATCGGCGCCAAATATTTGTCCACCCAGCGGTCGAGTTGCTTTGGATCAAAGTCGCCGGCGACGACCAGGGTCGCGTTGTCAGGGCGGTAGAAAGTGTTATGGAAAGCGCGCACGTTTTCCAGCGACGCCGCATCGAGGTCTTCAATACTGCCGATGGTCGGTCGCTTGTAAGGATGCACGACGAACGACTGTTGCTCGATCAGATAGTCGAGCATGCCATAGGGCGGCGCTAAATAACTTTGGCGGTACTCTTCCTGAACGACGCTGCGCTCAGATTTGAAGTTCGGCTCATCTACAGTCAATCCTGAAAGACGATCGGCCTCGGCCCACAACAACGTCTCGAGATAATTCGAAGGCACGACTTCGTAGTAGACCGTCACGTCAGCATTCGTAAACGCGTTATTAAAGCCACCCACATCCTCCGTCAGCCGATCCATCATCTCGGACTTCATATTCTTCGTCGCCTTGAACATGATGTGCTCGAAAAGATGAGCAAAGCCGCTGCGGCCCGCCGGATCGTCTTTTGAGCCGACGTGGTACCAAACCTGAATTGATACCGTCGGGCTGGAGTGGTCCACGGCGCTCAACACGCGCATTCCATTTGCGAGATTCCGATCCCGGAAAGCAATTTTTGGCAACGTTCCCTGCGCCCGCGAAACTTCGGCACCGGCAAGTGCGATCACGCAGATCGCGATCAGCATAAACGCGCGTACAAATTTTTGCTGCTTCATTAAGTTAAGCTCCAGAAATATGGATTCGGGGAATGCTTTCGGGGATATCGTTGATCAATCTTTAGTACGCAGTACGATGGGCGGGGGCTTCACTCCGGTTCAATCGAAATCAAGCGGGTTTCGATAGGGTTTATCTTTGTCTTTCTCAGCGCGCTTCATCGCCTCCTGAAACTTTTCCTCAAGAATACGATCGCGATCCTTCATCGAATTCAGTTCCTGGGCAAATATTTGTTCGCGCACCTGCTTCTGCTTGTCGAGTCCCTTGACCATCTCGTCGAAGGAAGCCAGCGGCTTGCTCTTCTCTTCATGCGAAATCAAGACGCCGGTTTGCGAGTCAATACCCAGCGTCGCCTCACAGCAGGGAC
>JBDTTW010000201.1:0-3065 GCA_039930405.1 bacterium | reverse complement strand
CCATCGCCGCGCAGCATAACCATCACCGTCCGCAAAATGATCTTCAAATCAAACAACAGCGACCAGTTCTCGATGTAGAACAGATCCAGTTTGACCATCTCTTCAAACGGCAAGCGGTTTCTGCCCGACACCTGCCACAGTCCTGTTAGTCCCGGCTTCATATCCAGCCGCCGGCGATGGCGCAGCTCGTAAGCTTCAACCTCGTACGGAATCGGCGGGCGTGGGCCAACAATGCTCATATCGCCACGCAAGACGTTTAGCAATTGCGGAACTTCGTCCAGACTAAAACGTCGCAGCACTCGCCCCACTCGCGTGATGCGTGGATCGTCGCGCAGTTTGTAGGCCGGTGCGTCAGCGTCGCCGACGTTCGCTTCTGCATGTCCGGCTATGAACTTGCGCTGGTACTCGCGATGGATTTCGCTGTCGGCATTCACATGCATGGTCCTGAATTTGTAAACCACGAAAATGCGGCCGTCCATGCCCACGCGTTCCTGCGCATAATAAACGGGCCCTTTGGAATCCAACTTTATTAAGAGGGCCAGGAAAAGCCAGAACGGCGAAAGCAGAGCGAGCGTCAGCGATGCGATTATCAAATCAGAGATGCGTTTGGTGCCGCGCGCGAAATCCGACAGCGGCTCGCGAAACAAACGGATCATCGGCAACGCACCGATTTGATCGACTTCCGTTTTGCTCGGCAAACAATTGAAGAGGCTCGGCGCAATGCGAAACTCAATTCCATGCCGCCGCCCGCAACGCATCATCACTTCAAACAACGTGTCGCCATCGACATTCGCATCGGCGATGATCACTTCATTCGCTTTCGCTTCGCGAATCGCATCCGGCAGGCCTGCGAGGTCGCTGATCACCGGAACGCCTTCGTAAGTGGTGGGAACTTCGAGTTGAAAAGTGCCGCTGCTTTCGACGACGCCAATCACCCGGTAACCGAGAGACGGCCGCTCTCTCATCTCCTTAATGCAAAATGCTGCTTCCGGACCGCGGCCGACAACGAGCGTGGGAATCAAATTGATGCCGCGCCGGCGAAAAAATGTTTGTGCCGTGCGCAAAAACAAACGCACTAATCCAAAGCCGGCGCAGGCCAACAGAAAGTCGAGTACGAACACGCTGCGCGCGTAAGAAAATGCCCGGTAATGGAATCCGCCGCGATAGAGAAATGCCGCGGCAACGATGAGTAACGAACCGATTGCGGTCGCTTTGAAAACGCGTATGCCGTCGTCGACAAATGAAAACTCGCCGCGCAGCCGGTAAAGATCGTAATAACGCATAAGCACTAAGCGAATTAGAACCACAAACAACAACAAAGCGCCGTAGGGAGCGAACCGAGCGCTCCAGGTAAAAGCGCCGCCGACCGGCGGGAGGATTGGTAAACCTTCACGCCAATAAAATGCCAGCGGAAAAGCGACTGTCGCGATCGCGAGATCGACAATCACGAGCGCAGCCTTGATTAACGGCAGGACCCAATGTGGCGCCCGCGCCGAAGCCTGCACCACGCTGGCGCCAACCCTGGGCGTCGCGATCCGGTCTGCTCCTAAACTAGTTTGTGCCATTCAGAAAATCCGCAAGCGGCAAAGAATGAGTCTTTGTTTGCGAGCACAGAATAACAAAAGTTTAAGCTTCAAGTATTAGATTTGCCACTTGCTGCAATACGCCGGCGCCGGAGTGTGCCGGCGTGGTTGTCTTCTTTTCAATTCGCAACGCGCGCACGTCAGCTTCTGTGGCAAGTCGTTGTAACCGGCCGACCGCCACCAGTTGCTGGTCTATCGCGGCCCATTCACCCTGATAAATTGATGCCGCGGGTACGCCCAGCGCTGCTGCCTCGCGATTCATTGTGCCTCCAGCACTGACCACCAGATCGCTGCGCGCAATCAGGTTCGCCCCGTCAAGCGGACGTGCGGGGATGGTGATATTCGGCCGGGAATAATAATGGCGCTGCGCTTCGTTTCGCGGCAGCAAGACCAGCTTCACCCCCGGCGTTTCCAAAAGCCGATCAATTAACTGGTCGAACAACTGATTCTCGAAGCGATGATAGAGCGCTTCGCTCGCCGGCGGGCGCGCGGTAACCAGGAGATCGCTGGCATCAATTCCTAACTTTTGAAGTTCGGCTGCAAAGTTCTGATCCGCAATGAAGGTTGCCAGATAAACATCTTCCTTGATGCCGTCATATCGTTTCACTTTCGCGGGCGCGACTCCGAAGCGCGTCAACGCCGCTTCGGGAAAGGCGCTTGGCACGATTACGCGCGATGCGAGACGGAAGGCGAGATGGTTTGCCGGCTGATGTTCGTAGTCCATCAACGTCACTGATCGCAGCGACAGTGCGCGCGCCGCCAAAATCTGCGAGTAAGAGTTGTGACTGACCGCCAGCTCGATTTGTTTTCCTCGCGCCCAACGAGCCAGTTCCAACCCTCTACCCACCAAATTGCCCGCTTTACCGGTGAGCTTGGCGCCACCATGCCCGCCAATCACCTGCGCCGCAAATCCAGCGGCCTCGGCTAGGGGTACAGTCTCGGCAAACTGCCGCGCGGTCACGATAACCTCATGACCTCGTCGCGTGAACTCACTTGCGAGTGGACGAAAGAAAGGAACGTGCGGAGAGTTTGCGAGATCGATCCAGATTCGCATTGGCTATCTAAAACTAAATGGCAGTACATTCAACCTATCCAGCTCGGCAGGCGCGCTTCACTGAATTTCCACGAGCTGGCCTTTTGCGCGCAAAGATTTTTCCGCAGCTTCAACGGTACGAACCAACCGTAACCCGGCCTGGCCATCAGTTTCCGGCTGCACACCGTTTTCAAGGCAGTCAATAAAATGAAGCGCCTCTGTTTGCAGCGCTTCGGTCGCATCAAGGCGTGGCGCCCACATATCGCCTGAACGATAACTAACCAGCATCTCATAGACGGCTTCCGGACTTTGCGAGATGGTGACGCCCTTGTCGTAGATTTTCACCTTCTCGCTAGGGTCAAGGTCGTCATAAAGAATCATCTTTTCACTGCCGCCGATAAGCGTGTGGCGCACCTTGACCGGCGTCAGCCAGTTGACGTGAACGTGAG
>JBDTTW010000200.1:0-9938 GCA_039930405.1 bacterium | reverse complement strand
AGATCTTTTTGAGCGTTGGTGCCCGCATGTCGTTGTTAGCGTTCACCCGCTGACGCAACACATCTTTGCGCGCGTGTTGAAAGAGTTGAAACTTGCCGATCGCATTCCGCTGGTTTCAGTTGTTACCGATCCGTATTACGGGTTTTGGAAAGGCTGGGCCTGCGACGATGTCACGCTTTACCTGGTAGCGAGCGACGAAGCGCGGCGGCAGTTGATCGATTACGGGATCAATCCCGAGCGCATCAAGATTTCCGGCATGCCGGTTCATCCCAAGTTCGCTTATCCCGGCGAAGAAGCAGCGCAGGCGGCGCGTCAGGCGCTTGGTCTCGATCCGGACAAGTTCACAGTTTTCGTAAACGCTGGTTGGGAAGGTGGCGGCAACATACCGCAGATCTTCCGCGAGCTGGTGCGCGGGCAGTTGGAAGTCCAGGCAATTTTTCTTGCCGGCAAGAACGAAACGTTGCGAGCCGATGCCGAGTCGCTGGCCCGGGACGCGTCGTTTCCTATCAAAGTAATTGGCTATTCTGAACATGTCGAGGAGTTGATGGGCGCGGCGAACGTCATGATTTCCAAACTTGGCGGCCTGACAACTTTCGAGGCATTCGCCTGCCGCTTGCCGATTATCTGCGACGCGATTACCGAACCCATGCCACAGGAAGCTGCCACTGCCAGCTTGATCGTAAAGCGAGGCGCCGGCGTGTTGCTGCAACGCGCGGGCGACATTGTTCCGGTGGTGCGGCGCATGGTTGAAGACACGGCACATTACTCGGCCCTGCGCGCGGCAACCATTGGCCTGGCCATTCCCAATGCCACGCGACACATTGTTGAAGAGATCGCGGCGCTCATTCCCGCTTCCACCGACGCTAACGAAGAAGTTGTTCTGGCCGAAGCCCTCTCCGCTTGAGCAACAGTTTGACTGTTACTGGTTTTCAGAGTTTAATTCCTCCGCAACCGATAAAGATGTTATGAGAGCCCGCTTGCTGAATGAGAAGCGGGCTTTTTAGAGACTATTCGCCTGTTAGGAGACTAATCCGCCTGTGAGTTTATTGCTCGAAGGGAAGCGCGCATTCATAACCGGAGGCACGCGCGGAATTGGCGCAGCGCTTTGCGAAGTATTCGCGCGCGAAGGCGCTGACGTCGCCTTTAATTACAACAGCCGCGACGATCTGGCGACTGAGATAGTCGCGAAAATCGAGACGTTTCAACGCCGAGCGCTGAGCTTCAAAGTTTCCGTCACCGATCGGCTTGGCTTGAAAAAGCTGGCTCGCGAGATCGTCGAAAAGTGGGGCGGCATAGATATTCTGGTAAACAATGCGGCCATCAATCGCGGCGATAACTTTGCGACCACGACTGACCGCGCCTGGGATGAAGTGATCGACACAAACGTCGGCAGCCTCTTCGCCGTCACAAAACCCATTTACAAACAGATGATCCGGCAACGCAAGGGAAGCATTCTAAACATCACTTCGATTGGCGCGATTAGGGCGTTACCGACAGCGGTGCATTATGCGACTTCAAAGGCCGCGATGATCGGCTTTACGAAATGCCTATCGCGCGAGGCGGGAACGTTTGGAGTGAAAGTTAATGCGATAGCCGCGGGAATTTTTGATACCGAGTTAGCCCAGCAACTACCGCAACGACTGCTTGAGATGCATCATTTCTGGGCTTCCGCCGGACGCGCAGGCCGCCCGGAAGAGTTGGCTGAGTACGCCGCGTTCATGGTTAGCGACCGGAACAGTTTTATGAATGGTGAAGTTGTGATTGTGGATGGCGGCGCGGTTACCTGACTAGTTAACAGCAAACAGTAAACAGCAAACAGCAGGAGCCGCATTGACTATGTCCGACCGTGGTGACGGAATCCTGCGTTCTCGAAAGGCTGCAGGTTAGGAAGGGGGCATGCCCCCGCTCTTTTTCCCAAGCAACTCCTCAATCTTCTTTTCCAGTTCTCTTAGCCTTCGCTGCATCTCGCCAAGACGCCTGAATGCGGCCGTCGAACGTAACCAATCCTTATTCTCAAATGCCGGAATGCCGGAAATCACTTTTCCCGCCGGCACATCGTGACTGGTCGCGCTCTTGGCGGTCAGCACGACGTCATCGCCAATTGTCAGATGACCGGCCACACCCGCTTGCCCCGCCAGAATAACGCGACTGCCAATATGCGAACTGCCCGCGAGTCCAACCTGCGCGCACAGCAAACTGTCTTCGCCGATCGTGCACGAGTGTCCAATCTGGACCAGATTGTCGATCTTCGTGCCGCGTCCAATGCGTGACTCACCAACCGAAGCCCGATCGATTGTTGTCCCGGCGCCGATCTCAACGTCGTCTTCGATCACTACCCGACCGGTTTGCGGAATCTTTAACCAGTGGCGCTCTTCGTCTTTCGCATAACCAAAACCGTCGCAACCGACGACCACGTTGTTATGGATGATTACTCGCTCACCGAGTTGGGAACGCTCGCGAATCACAACGCCTGAATGAATGATTGCGTCCTTGCCGACAGTAACGTCTTCATAAATCGTGACGTTTGGATAAATGTGCACGCCCTCGCCGATTTGGCAGCCTGGACCAAGCACCACGCCGGCTTCGATTCGCGCAGTTCCAGCCACCGTGCTCGATGGATCAATCACCGCTGACTCATGGATCATGGCCGCAAAGGTTGGTTCGGGATGGAATAAACGAAGCGCGCGTGTGTAGGCAAGATAGGGATCTTTAGTCCGCAACACCGCGATCGCGCGATCGGTTTGCGCTCCTTCAGCGAGATAGACCGCCGCGGCGCGCGTCGTATTTACTTTAGCGGTGTAACGCGGATTTGCCAGGAAACTAACGTCCGACGGACCAGCATCGTCGAGCCCGGCCGCGCCGGTTATCTCGATGCTGTTGACGCCGCCGTCAACGCTGGCGCCCGTCAAAGTGGCGAGTTCTGAAAGTTTCATGCTGAAAGTCTAACGCATCAATGGAGTCGCGAATAGGGTCGGTAGTTCAGGCTACAAGCTTTAGCTTGCTTCAACTCGCACAACCGCAACCTAAAGGTTGCACTTTGAACTGCCGGCGTTTTGCGCGGCTACATAATTGACACCGGATCGATTTCCACATTGATCGACCGCAAATTAACTCCGTTAGTTGCAACTGTCTTCAAAGCCGCGTCGATAACGTCGCGCAATGGCTGGCGCTTGCGACCTTTAATCAGCAGTTGCATGCGAAATTCATTTTTCAATCTCGCAAGTGCCGCCGGCGCCGGTCCCAGAACGCGCACGATGCGATCGGGGTTGGCTGCGTCCAATTCTTTCCGCAACTGCAAAGCATCTGACCGGACTTGATCGAGTTTCGGGCCATGGACCAGCAACGAAGCCAGCGCGACGAATGGCGGATAATTGTGATTCTGCCGGTGGCGAATCTCCTCTTCGTAGAACCCGGCGTAGTCCTGGCCGCTCGCGTGCCGCAACGCATAATGATAAGGGTGATAAGTCTGAATCAAAACTTTGCCGGCAAGCTCACCACGCCCGGCGCGGCCCGCCACCTGGGTCAACAGTTGGAACGCCCGTTCGGCGGCGCGGAAATCCGGCAACGCCAGGCCCGCATCGACTGATACCACTCCAACCAGCGTAACGTTGGGAAAATCGTGACCCTTGGCAAGTATCTGCGTGCCAACCAGCATATCGATCTTGCGCTCGCTGAAGTCGTGTAGCGACTTTTCAAATGCATGCCGGCGGCTGGTTGTATCTCGATCGATTCGAGCGATTCGGATCGAGGGGAAGAGCGCGCGCAACTTTTCTTCAATCTGCTGCGTGCCCTCGCCAACGTAATAGATGTACTTGCCGTCGCAACCAGGACACTTTGTTGGCGCAGCTTCGCGATGATCGCAGTAGTGACAAATTATTACGCGTTCGCTGCGATGATAGGTAAGCGTTACATCGCAGTTTGGGCATTGAATACTTTCGCCGCACGAGCGGCACAACACAAAGCTCGAATAGCCGCGACGATTCAGCAGGATGATTGACTGCTCGCCGCGTTGGTGTGTCGCCTCAATCGCTCGCAACAGTTCGTCAGAAAAAATCGCTGGCCGCTGCTGACGTGCAAACGCCGCGCGCATGTCGATGATTTCAGCGACTGCCAGTGGGCGACCGCCCAATCGATTCGGCAGTTGCAGGTATTTGTATTTGCCTGTGCTGGAGTTATGAAATGATTCGAGTGAAGGCGTCGCCGAGCCGAGAATGACCACGGCTGCCTGTTTTTGCGCGCGCACAATTGCCGTGTCGCGCGCGTTGTAGTGTGGCGAATCCTGCTGCCGGTAGGTCGATTCGTGTTCTTCATCAACAATCACCAGGCCCAGGTTTTGAATGGGTGCGAATACTGCCGAGCGCGTGCCGATGACAATACGCGCCGTCCCGTTGCGGACCCGCGTCCACTCGTCGAAACGTTCGCCTTTTGACAACGACGAATGAAAAATGGCTACCTGCTCGCCAAAGTGCATGCGCAGACGTTGCGAAAAAACCGGCGTCAGGGCAATTTCAGGAACCAGCATCAGCGCCGAGCGGCCGAGCTTGAGCGCGACGCGCATCGCTCGAATGTAAACCTCGGTCTTGCCGCTGCCGGTCACGCCATGCAACAAAAACGGCGAGTAAGAATGACTGTCCAGCCCCTGGTTGATCTCGCCAATCACGTTTTCCTGGTCCGCCGTCAATACATAGTCAGTAACCGGCGCGGCAGGCGAATTGCTTAGTGGATCGCGACGCAACGGTTGTTGAAAAACTTCGACCAGCTTCCGCTTCGCCAGGGTCATCACCGGCGATGGGCCAATTTGCGCGCGCGCAAGCAGATCAGGGAACGCTAACGACTCCTCAGTCTTGAGCGACTCGATCACTCTTGATTGGGCCTCGGTAAGTTTGACGGCGTAACCTGGGTCCGCGTTGGCGGGCGCGGGACATAAGCGAACCCGACGTTCATATTTGGTGCGAACCGAGTCCGTACCGGATTGCTGTTCAATATCCAGTAAACCCTCGCGTGCAAGTAAGCGCGCTACCCGGGGCAGTTGATTGTCCTTTAACTTGTCAGCCGCCGATGTCAGCGCAATCGTACCGGCGTCGCTCACCATTTCCAGCAAGCGTCGTCTGGGACTTTCGCTGTCGGCCAGGGCGTGTTCCAGTTCCGCGCGTCCGGCTTCGGTAATGCTTAAAAGTTGTTCGACGCGCGGACTCACTCCGGGAGGCAAAGCTGCCTTCAGCACTTCGCCCCACGGCGCCAGATAGTATTCAGAAACCCAGCGGGTGAGTTCCAGGATTTCAGAAGTAATGAGCGGAAAGGTGTCGAGGATTTCCCTCGCGTCCTTGATGTTTTCCTCTTTCAAACTCGTGCCCGGTCGCAGTTCAGTGAGCAAAGCGACGATGTAGCCGGTAACAAGTTTCCTGCCGAAAGGAACCGTAATCCTCAATCCGGGCTGGGCGTTTTCCTGCAAGGCGTCGGGCAGTCGGTAAATAAAAGTTGTCAGAACGTGAACGGGTACAGCGACTTCTGCATATTGCGGTGGTCCAACGGCGAAAGAGAGTTCTGCTGAGGCCAGCCTGTCCGGCGTCGTTGCAGGTTTGCTAAGTGATTGGGAGGGGTGCACGCGTCAGAAGGTAACGCGAAATTTTGAATAGCAAAAGTCGCGAGCGTTAAGAATTACTCTTCGCGGTAGTTTCCAAATAGTCGCGCACTTTTTTGAGGTCTTGCCAGGTTTCCTGTTTCTTGGATGGATCGCGCAACAAATAGGCCGGATGAAAAGTGGGCATCACCTGCAAACCGTGATAATCCTGGAATTCTCCGCGCAGCTTTGTTATTCCCAGCTTCGCGTTCAGCAAATTTCTGGTCGCGGTGTTTCCCATCACTACGATGACCTCCGGCTGGACCGAAGCAATTTCGCGTAACAGGAATGGCTTGCACATCGTTGCCTCTTCTTCAGTCGGCGGGCGATTGCCGGGCGGACGGCAACGATTGACGTTGCCAATCAGGACTTCCTCGCGTTTTAGACCGATGGCTTCGATGATTTTTGTTAGCAATTGGCCGGCACGGCCGACAAAAGGTCGAGCTTGCGCGTCTTCATCGGCGCCCGGTGCTTCACCAATAAACATCAGGCGAGCACGCCGGTTACCTTCAGTGTGCACAATGTTGGTTCGCCCCTGATGAAGAGGGCAACGGGTGCAGTCGCCGATGTCCGCCCAGATCGCTTCAAAAGTCTCGGTTGTCTTTTCAAGCTTTTGACTTTTGGCAGTCAAGTCGCCGAACAAGGTACTGGGCGCCGCGGTTAAAGGTTTTACAGAAGATGTTATTGGTTTCGGAGCTAACGCAGGTGCCGTTGCTAGAGTCGGGACCGCCGCGGATTGAGCACGCCTTGGCGGTAATTCCTGGTTGGCGATCTCTGGATAGGCTGAAACCGATTCGATACTGGACTGCGCCGCAACCGGCGCTTCAGCCGTGTCGATGCCCAGTTCGTGCAGACAAGAAACATGTTCCCGAATGTCCCTGGCCAGCGAAAGGAGTTCGTCCGAAAGTTGCGGGTTCTGCGTTTCCATTTGATCGGTACGTTTGGACTACGCTTTCCTGCGGCGTTCATGACTTGAATGAACGAGAGTTTGACGCGTCGCTCGCAAACGCACGACTTCGTCGAGGATGATGTTGGCGACGCTAGTCTTGGGCATCAACGGTATGTGAATGGGAGCTTTTTCGTCGCGGCTGATCATGGTGACTTCGTTGGTGATGGAGTCAAACCCTACGCCTTCGCGCGTGACGTCATTCGCGACGATTGCATCGAGATTTTTGCGGTCCATTTTCTCCCGCGCGTTGGCGAGAACATTTTCAGTTTCTGCGGCAAAGCCAATTACTAGCAAGTCGTCCCGCTTCCGGGCGGCAACATCGGCGAGGATGTCTTTTGTCCGTTCGAGTTTGATCGTGATTTCGTCGTCAGTCTTCTTGATTTTTTGCTGGGCGGAGCGCGCCGGCCGATAGTCGGCAACGGCTGCGGCACCAATAAAGATCGTAGCTTCCGGTAATTCATTCATTACGGCCGCGTGCATTTGGGCCGCAGAAAGGGCGCGAGTGATTGACATCCCTGGCGGTGCTGCTGCGGTTGTGGTACCTGCGATAACACTGACCTCAGCGCCTCTTTTCCTGGCTGCCTCTGCGATTGCGAACCCCATTCGGCCCGACGAATTGTTGGAGAGGAAGCGCACCGGATCGAGGGCCTCACGAGTTGCGCCTACGGTGATCAGCAACTTCTCGCCGGCCAGGTCCTGAAGCACACCGCTGTCAGCTCTTTGCAGAACCTCTAATGCAGCCGCAACAATTCGTTCTGGCTCACTCAGCCGGCCGGGGCCAATCGTTCCACAAGCCATCTCGCCGTCATCGGGCGCGATAAAGAAGACGCCGTCCGCTTTCAGTCTTGCCACGTTCCGTTGCGTTGCCGGGTGTTCCCACATCGACGTGTTCATTGCGGGCGCGATGAGTACGGGCGCGGTAGAGGCTAAGTAAGTCGAAGTCAGAAAATCGTCGGCAATTCCGTTAGCGAACTTCCCCAGAATGTTAGCAGTGGCCGGCGCGATAATAAGCAATTCAACGGTCTGCGAGAACGTGATGTGGGCGATCGGATCAGGATTATCGGGCGCGTAGTCGTCTACAATGACGTGCTCGCCAGACAGGGCGCGGAAGGTAAGAGGTTGAACAAACTCACAAGCGCGCGCAGTCATTGCAACCCTGACAACGCACCCGGCTTTTTGCAGGCCGCGGAGCACCTCAGCAGCTTTGTAGGCGGCAATGCCTCCGCAGATTCCGAGGGCCACCTTCCTGCCTTGAAAGACGTTTTGTGAAGCGTCGTGGGCCATAGCGAGACCAGCAAATTAAAGATCAATGTAACACTGCTGAAACACAGGCGCAACGGACCCTTCTTTGCTCCTTGCTACAATTCGTGCTATTCCAGACTTGCAACGACCACGCGATAAAGAGGACCCGAACATGCCCACCAGACGACTATTTAGTTTTGGCTTGGCCGGACTATTTATGATTCTTGTCCTGAACAATGCCGGATCTGCCCAAGCTATCGACGAAGAGAATCACTATGGGCCAGTCGTGCGCGCCTACCTGGGCTATCTCAAAAGCGAGCAGGAGGTGGTCGATGATCGCGCGAGCCGACGCGAAATAACAGGAGCATACTATCGCCGGAACTCGAATCGCATCCGGGCCCTGCGGCAAATGGCAACCCGCATCGCAGACGAAACCAGAAATGATTACCTCCCGGAGTTGGAGGCTGTGTCGGCAGATGAGTTTGGATTGTTGTTCGAGCAGCCGCCACATCCCAACGTTTTAAGAGTTGGCGAGGTCTTTCGCACTAAGTTTCGTTATTTGGGTCTGGTAAGATCTAACGAAGTCTTCTATGTTTTTGCGCGGCTCGACCCGTATGAGCAATCAGAATTGATGGCGCGCGAGGGCCGATCGGGAACCGAAGCTCACAATACGCCCAGTCAACCTGACCTTTCAGGCACTAAGACCGTCACTCGTGCCAGGCGCGTAAGCACTCCTTAAGCGTGTGCACATTTCGGTGGCACACCCTTGGTCAAACCTTTCGAAAGCACTGTTTCACAAGAGAAGCAATCGGTTGGTGCCTGTTTTGACCATCATCCATGTCAGAAAAGTGTAGACTCAGGTGTGCTGGTAGTGGTATCTTCTCGGCCAACGCAAAAAAGCACAATTTTGTGGCAAAGTTGCCCAAATGGCTGTTGACAGAGTGCCTTCAATCGTGTAATAACAGCCGAGCGTAAAAGCTTTTGCGTATGGCATTTTGAATTTTAGGCAGCGGTTGGTGATGAGTCGAAACGGGTAGCAGAACCTGCTCCCTCACGAATATTGGCCGTCGCGGCACGCAATCAAGAATTTTGTTTCACAATACGGGAGGAAAGTTAATGATCAGCAAAACTTGGAGCCGCAAACCTATCGCGGCCTGTGTGGCAGTGGCCATTCTGAGTGTTTACTCAATGGTAGTGTTGGCGTCGCCGGCAGCAAAGGCCCCATCTGGAGAGCTGACGGTCTCCGGTAACGTTACAGTCAACGGAGAGTCTGTAATTTCCGGTGGCACCCTGTTTTCGGACAGCGTTATCACGACGGCCGACAAGAGCATGGCGACCGTGAACCTTAGTAAGCTCGGTCGAGTCGAATTGTCGCCGAACTCGAGCCTGCGAATCAGCTTTACTGAAAAAGGTATTACTGGCTTGCTCGATAGCGGCAGCGCCCATGTTTCCACTTTGGGTGGCGTGACCGTGAATTTCACAACTAAGGATGGCGCGGTCGTTGTAGAGGGCAGCCAGGCCACCTCGTTTACAGTGAATGTCGTAAAGGGAATCACTTCTCTTACCACTCACTCGGGTCTCGCTCTCCTGCGGGTGGGCGGAACTTCGAAGCAGGTTGCGGCTGGTGAGAGCGCGACTGCTGGTACGCCAAATCCGAAAAACGATCCGGGCGATGACGATGACAAGATGAGCGGTGGCGAGTTGGCGGCATTCTTGCTAGCTGGCGGCGCGGCGGCTTTCTTGATCTTCTACGCGATCACGCACGATAACGACCTGAACTTCGGCGGCACGGTCAACGTAATCAGCCCGGCCCGGTAAGCGGTCGATTGCCTCTTCTAAACAAAAACCGCAGCGCGGCAGTTAGCGCTACGGTCATGTAACTACAACTTTGCGGGTCAGGCGACTTAGGTCGTGCTTGGCCCGCAAGCTTTTGGTCGGTGGTTTAATCCCTCCTGGTTTTCCTTTAAGGTCACTCATGCATATTGCGGTAATTGGTACGGGTTATGTCGGCTTGGTAACGGGTGCTTGTTTTGCTGAGTTTGGCGTAGATGTAACTTGCGTCGATATTGACGCCGATAAGATTGCACGCCTTTCGGCCGGTGAGATGCCGATCTATGAGCCTGGTTT
>JBDTTW010000199.1:0-10743 GCA_039930405.1 bacterium | reverse complement strand
ATTTTATTAATTACGACAATGACAATCGCTACTACGTTTACGTTTACGCGCACACTCGCCGGGAAACACTGAAACTCGTCGACGAAATTAATATGATTGCCCAGCGCAGTCATCAGGGACCAGCCACTGGTCTGACAATAGTTTCGCCGGATTACTGGCCACTACCGTGGTATCTGCGCGATTACAATCGCATCGGTTATTACGGACGAATGACGCCGTCGAATGAGCCGATGATTCTCGCGTCTTCGAGCCAGGCGACGGAAGTGCAATCAACTTACGGTGATCGCTATCAGCAGGTTCAGTCGGGTTTGAATCCTGAAGGAAGTTTTCCGTTGCGCCCGGGTGTTGATCTGCTGCTCTACGCGCGACGCGAACTTCTGCCTTAGTGCCGAACCCGCATCCTGGTCCATCCGATACCTCTGGAAGTTTTGACAACTCGCGAAACGATGATAGATTTCGACTACCCAACCGACCCTGAGTATTTGCAGTAAGTTTCACCCGAACCCCCACGACAATCCCCCGTTAGTTTCATATCCCCGTTCGCTGTCCGGATATCTTTATGTGACTGCATAATTTCGTCGTCGCTCCCATTGGTGTTTAACTTCTTTTTCTTGTGATTTGGTTTTCATTCAAAGACCAATGATCAGTTTCGGGTTTAGCGCCAGTCCCTCAAGTATTTCTCAACCGGTCTGAAGTAAAACTTCTCCCATCCCCTTTTCCCTTTTGTGTTGCCCTCTATGTTTCCGGAGGTTCCATGCGTAAGCAAGATAGGACGAATATGAAAAACACCCGACCGGTCGAAGTACCCCTACGCCGAAAAGCGCTGTGCCTGCGTTCGCTATTTATCTTCATGGCGCTGGCGCTGGTGGCGTGCTCCTCTTTGTTTCTCTTTAGCACTCAAGCAGCGAACCCGGCTGGAGGCATTATCGGTCCGACGATCGGCGGCACGCCCGTGACTTGGGTAGGCGACGTAATCGGAACGGGAGCAGAGGGTGGCGAAGATCAGTGCATCGACAGTGGGCCCGCGAAGAATTGCGATAGCTTTGCCCTGACGGTGACGGGCGCACAGTCCGATTGGGTCAGCAAAGTTCTTAGAGTAAGAATCAATTGGGCGCTCAGCGCCAACGACTATGACGTTTACATTCACAAGGGCGACTTGACCGGTCCGGTCGTCGGCAAGGGGCCCGGCAGCAGCCAGCCTAATCTTGAGGAAGTTGCCTTTCTAAATCCCTACAACGACGGCGTCGGACTTTACACCGTGCACGTTGCGTACGCTGCGGTCGCGCCGAATTCGGATCAGTATCACGGCACCGCGTCCGTTATTCCCGGCGTCGCACCTGGCGTTCAAGGAACCGGCCTGGCCCCGAGATTTCAAAATTTCTATCCGCAGCCGGACGTGATCAAGACTGGCAAAGGGACTGACGCCGGCGAACCTTCCTTAGGTGTTAACTGGAAAACCGGCAAGGTGATGTTCATCTCGTACCTTACTACCTTTCGCGTCAGTTTCGATGATTCATGTCCCACCACACCGATCTCTACCTGGCTGGACAAGAGTGCGCCGAATTCTCAGGATAGTCTCGACCCAATTCTTTTCACTGATCATGGTTACAACAATGGCGTCCCCGAAACGGGACGAACAATCGTTTCACAGTTGACTGGTCAGGACAGCCTTTCTTCATACACAGATGACGATGGCGACACGTGGATTCCCAGTCAGGGTGGCGGCATACCCTCGGGCGTGGACCACCAAAGCGTCGGGGCTGGACCATTCCATGCTCCGCTCATTGGGACAGCCTATCCCCATGCCGTTTATTACTGTTCACAAGACATTGTGGCGTCAGCGTTCTGCGCGCGAAGCGATGACGGCGGTTTAACCTTTGGGCCAGGTGTGCCGATCTATACGACTGAATGCGTCGGCATACACGGTCACGCGAAAATCGGACCGGATGGCACCGTTTACGTACCGAACAGAGATTGCGCCGGAAACGAAGCAGCAGTCGTTTCCGAAGACAACGGCATGACCTGGAGCATCCGCCCGATCCCCGGCACGATTAGTTCCAGCGGCGATCCAGCGATAGCAATTGGGCGCGGCGACATCGTAAAGACGCCGCTCGACAATAAGCCCATCGGTCGACTCTACGAAGCATTTGCCGGCGGCGACAGCATCGCTGGTGTGGCAGTTTCAGATGATCGTGGTCTGACCTGGAAAAATAGTTTTGATGTTGGCAGTCTGGTGGGCATAAAGGCTATCGCCTTTCCCACCATCGTTGCCGGTGACGATAACCGCGCGTCGTTTGCATTTCTCGGTTCGACGACCGGTGGCGCTCCAGACGCTAAAGATTTCGCAGGCGTTTGGCATCTTTACATTGCCAACACTTATGACGGCGGCGCTACCTGGTTAGTTTCCGATGCCACGCCTAACGACCCAGTGCAACGCAATGGTGTTCACCTTGGTGGCGGCTCGCCGCCGCACCGCAACTTACTCGACTTCATCGGCATAGATGTCGATAAGGAAGGTCGTGTGCTCGTCGCTTATGCCGACGGCTGCACCGGCGCTGGCTGCATCCAGGGTACCTCTGCGACAAAAGGAAACTCCTACACCGACGTGGCGGCAATTGCGCGCCAAACCGGAGGCCGGCGCTTATTCGCCGCTAACGATCCGGCAGAGCCGACGATACCCGGCGCGCCTTTATTAACAGTCGGCCGCGACGGCAGCGTCGCTCGTCTTACCTGGTCCGAGTCAGACAATGGCGGCTCGGCCATAACCAACTACACCATCTCCCGCGGCACCGCGAGCGGCGGTGAAACATTCCTGGCGAACGTGGGCACGGCAACCAGTTTCCAGGACGCGAGTGCAAACCCGACCGTTAATTACTATTACAAAGTTACCGCGACCAGTGCTTTGGGAACTTCCTGCGGCAGCAATGAAGTGCTTTCTCAACCAATCGGCGATTCTCAATGCGCAGGCTTAAGAGAGGTCCAGGATCCGGCGGGCGACCAGAAGAGTGCTCCGGCGAATGCCGACCTCGATGTGCTGGAAGTGCGGCTTGCGGATTATCTCGACACCGGAAACAAGATCGTTTTCAAGTTAAAGGTCGCCGACCTCAGCGTGCTGCAGCCTAACCGCCAGTGGCGCGTAATTTGGAACTATCCGATTCGCGCCGCGAATATCGCGGTCGCCGATTTCACCGGCACTTATTACGTCGGGATGAACACTGACGGCTCGAGTGTGACATCGTTTGAATACGGCACGGTCACTACCGTTGAATCCGTGCCTGCTAATACCAGTATTCCGCACCGAATTGGCGACGCTGACAGCGGATCAATTGATCAGTTGAATGGGACGATTACGATTGTTCTGTCGTCCACCAAAATTGGCGCACCGGTCGCGGGAGATGTAATCGGCGCGCTCATTGGGCGAACTTTTGCCGGCAACGGCAACAGTACCGTTTTGGCTTCCGCGGCTGTCGACACGACGAGCCGGGCGATTCAAGATCCGTATACCGGCAACAGTTATCGATTGGTCGGCAACAGTCCGTGCTCAGCGGCGACACCGACACCGACACCGACGCCAACACCGTCGCCGTCACCCAGTCCATCACCATCGCCAAGTCCATCACCATCGCCAAGTCCGTCACCGTCACCCAGTCCATCGCCGAGTCCGTCACCATCACCCAGTCCATCACCGTCACCCAGCCCATCGCCGAGCCCGTCACCCGCTACAACCGTGCAATTTAGTCAAACTACGTATGCGGTGACCGAGGGATGTGTGCAGACTTTCATTACTGTTACGCGAACTGGTCCGACGAGTCTTCCCAGCGTAGTTGACTACGTTGTTAATAACGCAACGGCAACTCAGCGAGGCGACTTTACTTATGCTGCTGGTTCAGTGGTCTTCGGTACGGGCGAAACCAGCAAAACTTTTCCTGTCCTGATTAGCGAGGACGGCTATGCGGAGGGAACAGAATCGGCGACGGCCCAGTTAAGCAATCCTTCCGGAGCCACCCTGGGCACGCCCAACGCTGCGTCAATACAGCTTCAGGATAACGATTTTCTGGCCGTGGAAATCAATCCGATAGACGCTGCCGCGACCTTTGTGGGCCAGCACTATCACGACTTCCTCAACCGCCAGGCTGATGCGCAAGGCCAGGCGTTTTGGACCAACGAGATAACTTCCTGCGGTAAAAATGCGTCCTGTATTGACGAAAAGCGGACCAACGTCTCGGCCGCTTTCTTCCTGTCGATCGAATTTCAGAATACGGGTTACTTCGCCTTCCGGTTCTATCGCGCTTCATTCGTTAACAGTGCACAGCGCCCGCGCGGTGTGCCTCGTTATTTGGAGTTCCTGCGCGACGAGCAAACGCTGCAACGCAATGTCGTGGTCGGGCAAGGGAACTGGGAAGCAAACCTGGAACAGAACAAGCAGGGGTTCGCGCTCGACTGGGTAGATCGAGCGGACTTCCTTGCAGAGTACCCAACGTCGCTGACGCGTGACGAGTTCATCGACAAACTGTTCACCCGATCAGGCGCCACGCCCAGCACGCAGGAACGCAATCAGGCTCTCTTCGCTTACGACAGCGGTTTCAGTCTGAAAGAAAAGCGGGCAAAAGGAATCAGGGCAGTCATCGATACGGGCGCAGTTTACAACGCACAGTACAACCCGGCGTTCGTCCTGATGCAGTACTTCGGCTACTTGAGAAGGAATCCTAACAATGCGCCAGATGGTGACTATGCCGGTTACGATTTTTGGCTCACTAAGATGAACCAATTCAGTCAGCCGGGTGAAGACGTGCGCGACGCGAACGTAGCGCTGGCCCGAGTGCGGCGCGCCGAAATGGTCAAGGCGTTCATCGTCTCAGGTGAATACCGCGGTCGCTTTGGCGGTGACTCAACCCGCGGCCAGCAATTTGGATCTGTCGCGCTGGCGAAGCCGGCCGGAAATTGGAGCCATGACATGCTCGCAAACCTGGTCTGGCTCGTCCGTCTGGTCTAAGACGCGCGCGCAATTGGCTTGAAATTCAGCAAGGGCTATGGAAGTGAAAAAGCTACCAGCGTTGCAGGCACGAAGCGTGTTCTTGACTGGCTAGTTATGTTTCGACAAACTCAAAGATGAAGCGCGGTCACCTAAGTTCGTTGGCTGCGCTTCTTTTTTCAATTGCTGTACAACCGGGCGCGCTGTTACATTCAGCTCTCTGACATGATGCGAAGCAATTATGAATAACCTTCGCCCCTTTCTGATCATCGCGCTGGTTTTGCTGGTAGCTGCTGCCGGCACGGCGCTGCTGCTGAAATCAAATCAACGCGTCGATTCCGCGCGCGCTGGGGATGTTGAATCGTCCGACACCGCAAAGAAGAACGTTTCAGCAGATGCAGTTGTTACTTTGGAAGAGTTTGGCGACTATCAATGTCCGCCCTGCGGCCAACTTCATCCGACGCTCAAAAAATTGAAGCAGGAATATGGCGCTAACCTGAATTTAATTTTTCGCAATCTGCCCTTGACCAAGATTCATCAAAACGCACTCGCGGCCGCCCAGGCTGCCGAGGCGGCGCGCATCCAAAACCGTTTTTGGGAAATGCACGATCTGCTTTACGAGAATCAGAGTCTCTGGAAGGATGACATCAATCCGCGCTCGATCTTCACCCAATTTGCAAAAGATCTTGGCCTGAACACCTGGCAGTTCACCCGCGACATGGATGGTGAGCAGATCCAAATGCGCATTGAAGCGGACGCGGATGCGGCCGCGAAACAGGGCATCGATGGCACGCCAACGATTCTAATCAACGGCCGTCAGCTGCGCGCTGAAGTGACGACTCCGGAAGGCGTCCGCAAAGGCATTGAAGTGATGTTATCCGCAAAGCCTTCGGCCGCGCCCTGAGGACCTCACCAGGCAAGTCGGCTCGCATTCCCCGCGCTCCGTTCCCAGCTCCCCTTTAAGCACTCCCGCCTAACTTTGCTACCCACTTCAATAACCGTGCCTAACCTCAAGTTTTGGTTGACATTCTAAGCAACTCGCACTTATATTGGCACACCCTCGCGCGGTCCCCTGATCGGGTTAGTCTGTTGGCGCCAGGGCTCTGGGAACAATAGACTAATTCTCGCATGTTTAAACTCAACCGCCTCGAGATCACCGGCTTTAAATCCTTCGCGGATTACACTGAAATTCTGTTCACTGGCGATGGCATTACCGGCATCGTGGGGCCGAACGGCTGCGGCAAAAGCAACGTCGCTGATGCGATAGCCTGGGTGCTCGGCGAGCAGCGCGTAAAGCATCTGCGTGGCGGCGCCATGCAGGACGTGATCTTTCAAGGCTCGCGCAATCGCCAGCCCAGCGGCATGGCCGAAGTGGTCATGCACCTGGTGCGCGACGAAGTCATCGAGCATGAGCCGGATATCGAAGACATCGATTCAACTCTTGAGCAGATCGACGAACAGGTTATTGATGTTGAGGCGCTGACCGCATCCGATGGCGAGGCGGAGCCAGCAAGCGAAGCAGTCCAGGAACCTGTGGAAGCGTTGGCGCTGGTTGACGGTGAAGTTCCCGCAACGGTTACCGACGCGATGGTCGCGCACAAAGCGCAGCACAAACGTCATTGGCGGCGGAGAAATTTAGCGCTCGAGTTTGCCCCGGGCGAAGCAGTATCGGTGACGCGTCGCCTTTATCGTTCCGGTGAAAGCGAGTACCTGCTCAACGACAAGCTTTGCCGGTTGCGAGACATTCAGGATCTGTTTTCGGGAACCGGACTAGCCGGCGGACATTACGCAATCATCGAGCAGGGAAGAATCGGTCAGATACTTTCCGCCAAACCGATGGACCGCCGCACGATCATTGAAGAAGCGGCCGGCATCACCAAGTTTCGCGTCCGGCAGCGCGCCGCTGAAGCGCGGCTTGAATCTGCGCGCGGAAATCTTTCGCGCATCTCCGACATAATTTCTGAAATCGATCGTCAGGTTAATAGCTTGCGGCGCCAGGCCGCGAAGGCCCGTCGCTATGGCGTCTTTCGCGAGGAATTGCGCGAGCTGCTGAAGCGCGTCTACGTTGCTGAAGAGCGCAAGCTGACAGCCTTGCTCGAAGACACCGTCGCCAAGCTGGAAGAAGCCAACGCCCTGGAACGCCGCGTCGCTGACGCCCTCGCGAAACAGGAAGCAGACGCGCGCGCGGCAACGCAGGAAGCCAGAAAAACCGAAGACGACCTCGCTGGCGCACGAGCTGCCGCTGCGGAGGCTGTCTTGCGCCGTGACCGGCAAACTCGCGAGCGCGCTTATCAGGAAGAGCAGGTGATTTCGTTCGAGAAGCGGAATCGCGAAGTTGCTGCAGAAATCACCGCGCTCTCGGAACGGCTGATCCTGGTGGAATCGGAATGCAAACGCTTGCAGGAAGATGATTCAAGGTTGCGCAGCGAAGCCGATCAAAGTGCGGCGAGTTTGAGTGTGGCAGAGGAATCCTACGCCGGAAAGCTGACGTTGGCTGCCGGCGCTGAGGCGGAAATCGAGCGCGCGCGTGCCGACTTGCTGCAGCATACGGCTGTAGCCGAGCGGTTGCGCGAAATTGCGCGGCAGCTCGAAGGCACGCTGGAACGCCTGGCGGTGCAATCAGAGGGTTTGGCCCACGAGGGCGAGCGCGCGGCAACCCAACACGCCGAGCACCGCGCCGCGGCCGACGCTTTTAGTGTTGAGATTAACGCGGCCCGCGAACACATTGCCGAACTGAATGCCGAACGCGAACGCGCGGTAGATGCAGTGGTCCAGGGACACGAAGCTGTCAGCGACACGGAAGCGGAGTTGACTCGAGTGCGTGACGACCATTCGCGCACCAGCCATCGCCTCGAAAGTTTGAAAGAACTTGACGATCGCCGCGCTTACTATTCTTCTGCGGTGCAGTTGCTGTTTGCGAATGAAGAGGCCTCGCGCGAGTTTCACTTTATCGGCACACTCGCCGACGCGCTTAACGTGGATGCCAAGTGGGAGCGCGCTGTTGAAGGTGTGTTCGGTTCGTCGTTGCAATCGGTGGTTGTTCCTACTCCCGATGATGCTGCGCGGGCAGCGCAGTGGTTGCGGGAAAACAATGGCGGTCGCGCGAGTTTCCTGGTGGCCGGCCTTCATGGCGGCAGTGAAGAAACCAACGCTCTTGCCTGCCAGGTCGAAGAGCGACCGGCACTTTCAATCTCAATTGCGACTGAACCAATCACCGACAACCTGCGAATTTCCGATCTGTTAGGAGCTCCGCGCGAACTTTTGGGAGTGCTGCAGCGCACGCTTCCGGAAAAGTTGAACGCGCGCCTGGCGAGCAATCTCGACGATGCGATGGCGCGTTCGCTGGCCACGGGCGAAATGTTTGTAACGCTGAACGGCGATTGGGTGGCGAGCGGACAGTTTGTGAGTGCCGGCGATGCTCGTGCGCTTGAAGCAGGCGCCGGCTTGCTGACTTTCAAACGCGAGCTGCGCGAACTGGAAGCGCGCGCTCAAGTCCTGGCCGACGAAGCAAGGTTGGCGGAAGAAGCTGCCAAACTGGCGCGCTTGAGCCTGGTTAGTCTCGAAGACGCCGTCGTGGTTTTGAATGAAGCACTCGGTCGCGAAGAACGCGAAGCGATGGCGCGCGACGTTAAGGCGACCGGGTTGGCCCACGAGATTGAGCGCGCTGAACGCCACCTGCGCGTTGTTTCCGACGACCGCGCTCGAGTTGAGCAGGAGCGCTTCGAACTCGACAAACGGCGCACGACCGCGCTCGCCGACGCTGAACAAGCTGAGGCTGCGCGCATCGCGGCTGGCACAGCAGTGGCCGGCGCGACTGCCGTGCTGACCGAAGCGCGGCGCTCGGCCGAGATTGAAAGCGAAGCCCTGGCGGAACAACGAGCCACAGCCGCCGCCGCCGCGGAACGAAGGCGCAGCACCGCCGCTGAACTGCGGCGCATCGAAGCCGAATACGCCGACGTTGCCGGACGCGTTGAGCGACATCGTTTGGAATTAGTAGAAATCACCGAGCGCATCGGCGGTTTGCGGATCTCGATAGCCGACCTGGAGTTTCAGGCAAATAATATTGCCGAAGAACGCGCGCGCGAAGAACAGGAAATCGCCGGCTTGACCGCATTGCTTGAAGGAGCGCGGCAAAGGGCAGACGCACTGGCGGCGCAACTTTCCGACTTGAATCGTCATGCTGCCGAAATTCGCGATTCGCGCGCGGCGATTGAAGTGCAACGGGCCGAAGCCCAGGCGCGGCTCACTTTTGTTCGTGAAAACTGCGCGTCGGAACTGAATCAATCGCTCGAAGAACTGGCGCAGGAACAACAAATCGAAGACGATTTTGATCTCGAAGTTGCGCACGCGCGCGTTGACGAGTTGCGGTCACGCATCGAAGCCTTTGGCGGCGTCAACATGATGGCGCTCGATGAGTTGGCTGAGAATGAAGCGCGGTTGCTGTTCCTGACGACGCAGCGGCAGGACATCATTGACAGCGTCGCTTCAACGGAAGAAGCATTGCGCGAAATCAAGCGCCGCTCGCGTGAACGGTTCCGTCACGCGTTCGAGCAGATCAACAAAAACTTTAGCGAACTCTTCCAGGAATTGTTTGGCGGCGGTAAGGGTGAGATGAGTTTGATCGAAGCTGATGACGTGTTGGAGTCAGGCATCGACGTTATCGCGCAACCGCCCGGCAAGCGTTTGCAAAACGTGCTGCTGCTTTCCGGTGGCGAGAAAGCAATGGCCGCGCTGGCGCTGGTGCTGGGTATCTTCCATTATCGTCCGGCGCCGTTCTGCTTGCTTGACGAAGTGGACGCGCCGCTCGATGAAGCCAACGTCGGCCGGTTTACAAACAAGGTGGCGCAGATGTCGCAGAACACGCAGTTCATTGTCATCACCCATAACAAGCGCACGATGGAAATGGCCAAGGCTCTTTATGGCGTGACCATGGAAGAAGTCGGTGTTTCAAAATTGGTTTCAGTGAAATTCGAGTAGGACAGGCATTCCTGCCTGTCCTTGATTTAGTTCCCACCAATAGCTTTTTCACTTCGCCAAATCCAGGTTTACTCTGTGCGTCCTCAGTGTTCTCTGTGTCTTAGTGGTTAACGGATGTTGCTGGAAGTCAGCCACCACAAAGACACAGAGACCACAAACGCAGCACAGAGATTTTTCAAACTGAAGGATTCCAAAATCCGGTAGTGGGTCAATGACCCACTACCCAAAATCCTAGTCGATTCCTTTTCAAACCGCTTTCACCTAGAATAGCCCGCCGCCTTAATACCCGGGCGCCAGTTAGGTTTGGTGACAATTAAGACTCTTAATTTTTTAAAGCTGCTCCCCGCTGCGTTTCTGGTTTTGAGCGCGGCGGTTTTTGCTGTTGCCCAACAGTCATCAGGCGCGAAACAGAATACCCGGCCGGCGCAACCTGTCCCGCCCGCTGCTGCTGCAACCAAACCAGTCGCTGCACCAGCGACGGTTGACGCTCTGAAATCCACCCGGTTCGGGTACGAGTTTACCCAACCGCAGTTTTTCATCCGTCACATCGTCATCGAACACGACCAGAATGGCCACGGCTCGATCACCTTCGAACGGCGCAGCGAAGAGATTCCCTACAAGGAGCCACTTGAATTGTCGACCGCCGCCAACGAGCGCATCGCGTCGTTGTGGCAAGCGTTGAGCTTTCTCGATTCCAACGAAGACTACCAGGCGCCGCGGCAATACCCGCATCTTGGCACAATGCGTTTGCAGCTGGAGCAGGACTCGCGAAAGCGAACAGCGGAGTTCAATTG
>JBDTTW010000198.1:0-2398 GCA_039930405.1 bacterium | reverse complement strand
GCAAAGCCTTTCGGCTTCAACCCAGGGCGTCAATAGGATTAACAGCCGCCTGTCTCTCCCCTCTCCCGTGTGTCACCACATCGGTCGCCGTCCCTTGGTTGGTCTCGAAGGCCGTGACCCTCGCGACAGGGAGAGTTATACGCGAATGCATTTTTTAGATCAATTTTTTATGTGTTTTATTTTTTGTAGCGTTGAAAAAAACTCTTGCGCTAATTGATTTGATTAAAAAGCGGTGCTTTCATTGGCGTTTTTGCGTCGCTATAATGGCCGCTTGAATTGATTCTTGCACAGCAAGCATTTCTTCGTCGCTTTGATACTTGTTTCGCGGCCAGAAAAAACCCTTCAAGCCATCTTTTTTGCGACGCGGAACGATGTGAACGTGCAAATGCGGCACACTTTGGCTGATTCGATTGTTCATGGCGACGAAAGAGCCTTCAGCTTCGAGCGCGAGCTCAACTGCCCGCGCCAATAACTGCACGTTTTTAAAGAACGGGCCGACGAGCTCTGCCGGAAGATCGCTCAGCGTTTCAAAGTGATTTCTTGGGATGAGCAAACAATGGCCGGGAAAGAGTGGCCGGTGATCGAGGAAGGCTAAGGAAATATCATCCTGAAAGACGATTGACGACGCGCTTAATTCACCATTTACAATTCCGCAGAAGAGACAAGACATTGGCGCTCCGTTCGCTGATTGTCACAACTCAAGCAGGTTTAACTGCTTTTTGAAAAGCTTTGACGCCGAAGGTATTCAACACTTCAGCTTTTCTGACCCAACCTCGCCGAGCAATCCCGACTCCATACTTCAGATTATTAAGCGCGCCGGTTGAATGTGCATCGACGGAAATCGTGAACTTGATCTTTCGCTTGCGCGCTTCACGCAGCCAGCGCGGTTCCATGTCGAGCCGCCAGGGATCACCGTTGACTTCGATCGCAGCGCGCGACTCCGCAATCACATCCAGAATTTTTTCCACATCGCACTCGAATGGTGGCCGCCGTTGGATCAAACGTCCCAACGCATGGCCCCAGATTTTGAAGACCGGCTGACGCATTGCAGTTACGATTCGCTTGGTCATCTGTGCTGAATCCATCTTGTAACGCGAATGAATGCTGGCAACGATGACCTCAAACTGTTCGAGAATCTTGTCCGGGTAATCCAGGTGCCCGTCGGCGACGATGTCTGATTCCGTGCCGCGGAGGATCTTCACCTTAACCTTTTCCTGGACCGCGGCAATCTCGTCCCATTGACGCTTCAAGCGATCGATTGTGACGCCGCCGGCATAAAAAGCTGTCGGCGAATGATCGGTTATGGTGATGTACTTCAGGCCCATCGCCTCGGCTGCTAGCGCCATCTCTGCAACCGAATTTTTGCCATCTGAATAGGTCGTGTGGCAATGGACCATGCCCTGAATGTCTTCAAGCGTGATCAGATCCTCCGGTAGTTTCCCCGCAAGCGCCGCCTCGATTTCTCCTGCGTCTTCACGCAACTCCGGCGGAATGTATTGCATGCCCCAGCGTCGATAGAGTTCTGCTTCGGTTATTGGGGCCGACGATCGAGCGGGCGGCGACTTGGCGCGCTTGCTCTTGGCGTTTCCGTTACTGGCGATCTCTTGCAACCTGGTGAGATGCGCTTGCGAACCCGTTTCAGTCAACAAGGTTAAGGCGAATTCCGCCGGGCTTACGGCAACCAGGGAAACTGTCGCGCCCTCAGCGAGCCGCACGATGCAACTCGCTTTTGTTTGCTCTTCGACCTGCACAATCAACGGAAAATGCAGAAAGTATTTAATTAAGGCGGCAGGCTGTTTCGTCTTCGCTACCACGCGGATGGTGCCCACTGTTTCTTTCCAGCGTCTTAAAGAACCGGCAAATTCGATTTCGAGCTTCTCGCCCGCGGTCGCCAGGTAATTGCGAAGCTGCTCGGCCGTTGCCAGCGCGCGGTGCAAGTGCAGCCGCTGTTCCTTCGTTTTGCCTTCCCGGTGGCTGGCAATTGTTTCGAGCAGTTTCTGTTCAGTCTTGGCGCCAAAGCCCTTAATGCTTTTGATCTTGCCAGCTTCGGCCGCTGCTTTGAGTTCAGGAATGGAAGTGATGCCTAACGCTTCGTGAAGCGCCACAATTTTGGCGATCGATAACCCGGGCACGCCGGAGAGTTCGACGATGCCCGGCGGAAAATCTTTCTTTAGACCACGGAGCACGGACGATTCACCAGTTTCGTAAAGCTGCTTGATCTGTGAAGCGAGCGCGTCACCAATGCCGCGCAACGAAGTCAACCTATCCGCTTTAATGACGGGGCCGAGATCATCGCCCATGCCGGCGATGACGCGCGCACCGGTTTGATAGGCGCGAGCTTTGAAGCGATCCTTGCCGCCTTTCAGCTCCAACAGCGCAGCGATTTCCTGCAGCGTCG
>JBDTTW010000197.1:0-13547 GCA_039930405.1 bacterium | reverse complement strand
TGGCCATCGTAATGATCGGTAGTTCCGGCATGATCAGCTGCCGTCGCACGCACTCGTCCGGCGCCATCGAATACCTGCCACGAATGAAACTCGTTTGCAGTCGTCAGATCAATCAAGGTTTGGTAGGTATGAACAAAATTGGCATTGGCATCATAAACGAAACGTGTGTAGGAATGATTAGTATCATTCGTGACGCGATCGAGTCGACCGTAACCATCGTAGGTCCGGATCTCGTCAACGAAAGTTCTATACGGCGTAATGCCGCTGGTGGGCGCATGGGTGCGCGTTACGGCGCCAAAATCATAGTTATATTCAGCAGTGGAGGAGTTGCCTTCGGGGTCAGTAACCTGAGTGACATATGCCAGTGTGTTACGTCCATTATTACTGTCAACGGAAAACGCATCGGAATAACTGAGATTGGTGCGATTGCCGGCAGCATCCTGGGACCAGATCATTGAGCCGGCCATGTTATAGCCGTAGCGCTCAGACCAGATGCCCAGATTATCATCGTAAGCCGTTGTTGCAGTTGAGCAATCATAGCGAAAAACAGCAACCAGATTCCCACGGCCAACGATGGACGACGAAGGATAATTGTCTGAATCGTAATTTGTAGAAGGGGCCTGCGCCGAGAAATAGGGATCGGCCCAGTCATAAAGAAAAAGGGATCGCGACACAGGATTACCGCTGGCTCCGTCATAGACCACCCGTTCATAGGGAAGTCCAATGATGCGTTTGTCAATATAAACGCTATCCATTTTGTACGCAGTTGCTGTCATACGCAGCAGTGTTTGCCCATCGTTGGCGTATTCTCGAATATGCGTCGGCAAACTGTATCCGGAGTTGTATTCAATCGTGGTGCGTCGCCGGTTGCTGGCGTCGTCATAAGTATTTACTTCGGTGACCCTCGGATTCAGGGGATAACTCACTCCTGTGTTGTCTGAAGTCCACGACGTACTTGTGTATTTCTTGCGGGACCCGCCAGACCAGAACTCAGTCAGTCTGCCCAGGCCAGCATCCCAACCAGTTGCGTGAGAGTACTCTTTATAAATGGTGCCATCGGGAGCTGTCTGCTGCACCAGCGTTCCGGTCTGTGTAGCGCTGGTCTCCGGAGTCGTCCAGCTTGCGCCATTTGTGACTGAGTACAAAGTGATCGCCTCCTGACCGTTGTTCCAGTCCTGGGCGTATTCACGTTTGTCGGTGAAGCGGGGGCAGTCGGTTTGGGCCTGGGATAAATCGAAATTGTACCAGGTGTGTTCAAGCTCATGCCCATCAGGAGCCTTGTGCCTGATTTGATAGACCTGGCCGTAGGAGTTGTAATCGAAGTGATAGGAAGTGTTGTCAGAGAATGAGACATAAGAAAGGACGGTTTGATAGCCCCCGTTGGTCGCGCCAATCGGCGTCAAACCAGAAAAACTGTAAGACATGCTGAGTGGCGCATAAATGAAGGTAGCCCACGAGTGCGTAACCCCGCCCCAGGCTTGCGTAATGGTGGAAAGATTGTTATCCCCGTCATAACCAAAGTTCAAAGTGCGCCCGAGCGTATCGGTCATGGTCAAGACGTGGCCGCTGGTGGCGTCATAGGTTGCGGAAATGTAGTTGCCGTTTCGATCCTCGATCTTCGTGCAGCGCCACTCGGCCGCGGAAGCTATGCCAAACATGTATTGAGTTCCGTCAGTAGTCTTTACCACTGGTATCGATCCTGAGAAGGTCAACTGCGTGTAACCGTTGTCGCTCGACTCGTACACGGCGGACGTACCTACCTGCTTCATTTCGACTCGTCCCCCGGACGGCGTAATCATCATGTAGGCATAAGCGCCAGCGTCGCTATTGAAATATCGCGCTTGCAACCGAGGTAGTCCCATCTGGAACCCCGGCGCCGGCGTGCCATGGTCGGCGTTATATTGAATCGAGCTTCCTTGTTTCGTCCAAACGAGCGAGTTGTAAAAAAGCGAGATAGAGAGGTCCAGGCCGGCGCGACCTTTAAGACCAACCAGCGGTAGACTCCAATTGAAATTGCGCGAACCAAGTTTGACGCCGGGGTCACCGGTTTCGTTCTCTGGCCGAGAGCGGGCTGTTCCCAAATAAGGATCGCTGCCGCCGCTGCCACCACCGGCGCCGGGCCCACAATCAGCACATAGCATCATGTTTGAGTGAATCGCTGTGGTTGTGGCGCTTGTCTTCGGAGAGGTTCTGACTTTCCGAGCTTCGTCCAGGTTCGGCAGATTCGCTTGGGGTGCGCCCGTTATGCTCGCGGGAGGTTTGGCGTGCAGTCCGTCTTTTCCGTTAGCGCGGCCTTCGCTATTATCGCTTCGCAAACCCGGAGGGACGTATGGACCAGGTGTGCTTTGTCTGTCACCCTGCCCGTACGGATTGCCATTTCCATTGCCGTTGCCCGCGCCCCCTTGATTCCCATTCCCGTTAGAGTTGGATTCCACTGCGCTTAAAGCGGCTCCGGCATTAACGATTCCGCCAGAAGATACTCTCGAGGACAACTGCGATAGTTCTCGAGAATTGCTTTCAATTGCCGAACGCACTTGTGCCGCACTAAGCGACGGTCTCAGGCTCTTCGTTAGACCGGCAACCCCGGTCACCAGCGGTGCCGCAGCAGAAGTTCCAGTAACAGACCAGTAACCGCCACCCATTTGCGTAGTTAAAATGTTGCTGCCCGGCGCGGCCACGGCGACCGTTCTATTCCCCCAGTTTGACCATGACGCAAGCTGGTCCGTGTTGCCGGTAGCAGCAACGGAAATAAGGCCCTTCGAATTGAAGGATGCGGGATAGTAAGGAGTCGCATCGATGTTCTGACCGTCATTTCCCGCTGAACAAACCACTACTACTCCGCGCTTCGTCGCCCGATCAATTGCGCTCTTTAACGCAACAGAGGAGTTGTTTGTACCCCAGGACAGATTGATCACCTGCGCGCCGTGGGCTACAGCGTAATCGATCGCCTCCACGGCGCTCGCAATATCTCCCGTACCCGTATTATCCAAAACTCTCAAGCTCATCAAGCTGGCTTGCCACATCACGCCGCTGACGCCGTCCGCGTTATTGCCGCGAGCCGCAATGATGCCCGCCACCGCCGTGCCATGTCCCTGCTCGTCTTTGATAGTTGGAGAATCGGCAATGTAATCCCAGCCGTGTAGATCCTCATTCGTGGGGCCGGGATTGGTCCACTCGTTGTTGGCCAGATCGGGGTGAGTGAAGTCAATGCCACTGTCGATAACCGCGATTACTGTCGCTTGCGCGCCCGTGCTTGTGTGCCACCCTTTGGGCATCCCAATGTCGGACCCATAGCGCCCACCGCTTTGGCCAGTATTTCGCAGTGACCATTGCTCCGAAAATCGGGAGTCGTTTGGAACTACTTCAGCAGACGGACTTAATTGATCAGGCTTAATCAGGAAATTCGGTTCGGCGAATTCAACTGAAGGTTCCTGCGCCAACTCCAGCGCTGCACTCTCGGCTGACTTTCCGGAGGGTAGGTCGAGCTTCTCCACGCCCGACTCACCCCGTAACTTTCTTCGCTTATTGCCATGACCTACTGCGACATTGGCCTTCTCTTGTTCCGAAGCACCAGCGCGAAATCGCACCAGGACTTCGCCTTCACGCGCTTGCGTTTTAGTAGAAGAGGGAAAGGAAACTTCAGATTTGTCAGCGCGCTCTACGCGACCAGCATGAACCGTTCGAGGGCCAAACGGCGCAATCGTTGAAACCAATAAGGCGTAAGAAAAGAGCAAACGAAGGCAGACGGATATCAAGCGCGAGGCCGTGGGAGGCTTTTTCATTATGAGTTCCTAAATTGTGAGTAAAGGCTAGCCTTGGGAACAGCTTGTCAGGCCAAGGGCTAACACGATTAATGAGAAAGATCCGGCTCAAATGGCCGATCTCGAAAAGCGCGCAAGGGACGCAAGAAGCGAGTTAGATGCGAGAGTATCTGTGGAGTTGCCTACCAGAAATTCACTATTCAATTAATCATATATGGCATTGCTTAACCCGCGCCTTCGTAGCAATCCAACCCGCGATTTTTCTGGCAAATCTGGCCTTTTACAACTTTCTATCTCTGTAGAACAGAACCCATAGGTGCGCACGTCCAACACCGGTTATTTCCCCGACTGGCGTGCCTAAGTGATAACTCCGCCGCTCTATTGTCTGTGAAACCGGCTGCTGCCCCAGGAGGCCAAAGTGATTTACAGCATTGCGCTCTCGGCCTTGTTCGCGGAACTGACCGCGCGACTGACGAGTCTTAACGATCAAATACTTGCGGGCATGAACGGCATGGCCGGGCGCTCGTGGTTTTTCGACAGCCTCGTCGGGCTTACTCAAGGTAACGACCTCGTCAAGGCAGGTCTGATTGGCTGTTGCTTTTTCGCAGCCTGGTACAGCGGCAAAACATTGGTAGACACGCGCGCGCGCCGCAAAGTGTTGCTGATGACTTTAGTCGCCGCAGTTTGCGTGTTGGCGACTACCAAGGTGCTGTCGCACACAATCTTTCTCCCGCGCCCGGCGATCGAGTCTCAGAAAATTTATCACCTCAGTGGCGACGACCTGGTGGCGATGAAGCGCACCAATGTGCGCGTGCCCTTGGATGAAGAGAGCCAAAAAGACCATCGCGATTTAGTGAATGGCGATGTCAAGACAAACGACCTGGGATCGTTTCCGAGCGATCACGCCGGCTTTTTTCTCGCCATCTCACTGGGAATTTTCCTGGCTTCGCGTCGCATTGGTTTGGTCGCGCTGGGTTGGACGGTGTTTGTGATTCTTGCCGGCAAGATGATTCAGGCAGAGCACTCGCCACTCGACATCGCTGCCGGAGCTGCCGTGGCCATTACTGAGTTATCGGTGCTTCGCTTCGCGGCGCAATCACGGCTGGGCGCGATCCTCGACAAGCTTAGTTTGTGGAGCTTCAAGTACAGCGCACTATCGGCTGCGCTTCTTTTTGCAGTCGTGTTTGAAATTTCCAGCACGCTCTTTCACATCAGGGCGTTGCTGGCCCTGGCCGCCGCCGCGCGACTCCATATGATGATGGGTGGTTAGCGAGAAACGAATCATGCCAATGAAGAAACAGATATCGATCAGCAACGGCGTCAAGTGCCTCGCGATTGCGCTCGGCGCGCTCTTTCTGCTCACGTCTTGCAAGGTGCTGGGCAAAGAAGGCCTGGTTTTGATGACCGATGATTCCTACAAGGCGACTGTCTTTGCCACCAACAAGATTGGTTTTGGTGCGCCCGACGGCATCCTGTGGAACAAAGGAAAGCTTTACCTGGCCGACGAGGGTGGCGTCGCCCTTGAGGCATGGGATCAAGACGACGGGCTAAAGAAACTGATGGATGGTCAGTTTGGCACCAAGTCGCCCGAGGACCTGGTGATGGACGCGCAAGGCAACATTTTCTTTAGTGACGACGATGCGGGCGGTGTTTGGGAAGTGGATGCGACGGGCAAGCAGCGGCTACTCGCCGGAAAAGACAAGGGCTTGTTTTCGACGGAAGGAATAGCACTAGCGCCAGATGGATCGATTCTGGTTGGCGATGCAGACGCGCACGAAGTGTTCCGGGTCACCAAAGACGGCGCTGTCTCAATATTTCTCGGCAGGGAATTTGAAATTAGCAAACCCGAAAGCATGGTTTTTGACGATAAGGGCAACTTGTATATCGCCGATAACGAAAAGAACGTGCTTTACATGCTGGACACCAATCACCAGCTTCATGTTGTGATCGATCGTAAGGATCAGTTTTCGCCGGAAACGATCTTTTACGCAAAAGGCGCGCTATACATTACCGACAGCCACGCCAGCAAGCTTTACCTCTACACGCCGAATGAAGAGTTGAAAACAATTGCCGCGTTTGGCGGTCAACTCAAAAACGTTCAGGGCGTCACCGTCGACGAGCGCGGCGACATCTACGTGTCAATCCAATCCGACTTAAAGCATAACGTCGGTTTCATCATCAAAATTACCAAAGAGAGCTGAAGCGACGAACGATCCCTGGGATTTCCGCGCGCCGATTTACCATGTCAACCACGATTGAGAATCTCAGTCTCGAATCCAACAGCATTGTCAGCGGGCCGGCCGCACGCTCGTCACAATGCCTTGGTCCGCAGATTGAACAGTTCTTAAACCAAACATTTCCTGGCCTGTTTGCAGAGCAGGTGAGGCGCGATCCCGCGATCGTCGCCGTCGTCTCGGAAAACGCGCAACTGACGTATGGCGAACTCAACGCCAAAGCTAACCAGGTTGCCCGAGTTTTACGCGATCGTGGCGTGGGCCGCGAATCGCTGGTTGGTATTTGCATCGATCGTTCGCTCGACATGGCAATCGGCATTCTGGGAATTCTGAAAGCCGGCGCCGCGTACCTGCCCCTCGATCCCGACTATCCCGCGGAGAGATTGGCGTGGCTGCTTAACGACTCGAAAGTTTCGCTGGTCGTGACTAAGACCGGTCTTGATACTCGCCTGTCGACGACAACCGCGGAACTTGTTCTGATCGATGCTTACAACGCAGAGATTGCCGGCGCTTCGAGTGCCGACCTCGACGACCAAGCCAAACCCAAAGATCTCGCTTACGTAATCTACACTTCAGGCTCCACCGGAGAACCCAAGGGCGTGATGATCGAACACGCCAACCTGGCAAACTATCTGCTCGCACTGCAATTTGAATTGCAATTGGATCCCTCCGATCGCTATTTGCACACCGCGTCAATCTCGTTTTCCTCTTCGCGCCGCCAAATGTTGTTGCCGCTATCCGTTGGCGGAACGGTTGTGATTGCGACCTCGGAGCAACGAAAGGACCCGCTGGCATTGTTTGCGATGATCAAGCAGCGCGCAGTTACGGTAATGGACGCAGTGCCTTCATTCTGGCGCAACTGCACTGCTGTGTTGGCTGCGCTGGATGAACACACGCGCAGCACCTTGCTCGATAATCGACTGCGACTGATGCTGTCGGCGAGTGAGCCGCTCTTGTCCGACATTCCGCAAACCTGGATGCATCGCTTCGCGCATCCCGCGCGTCACGTGCACATGTTTGGCCAGACGGAAACGGCCGGCATCGTTTGCGCTTATAGAATTCCCGAAGACCACGACGCCGAAGTGACGGCGATTCCCATCGGCGAACCGATCGCTAACACAGAAATCTACATTCTAGATGAGCACGGACAACCCGTGCCCCCAGGAACGCCCGGCGAGCTTTACATAGGCGGCGCTGGCGTTGGGCGGGGATATTTCAATCGCCCTGATGTCTCCGCCCGCAAATTTATCGAGCGCTCGCGCAACGGCCGAGTGCGGCTTTATCGCACCGGCGATTTCGCGCGGCTCACCAAAGACGGCGTCATCGAGTTTGCCGGACGGCAAGACAGTCAAGTGAAGGTCAGAGGTTTTCGCATTGAACTCGGCGAGATCGAAGCCACGCTGGCGCGGCATCCCGGAGTTAAAGACAACGCCGTGATTGCGAAAAGCGATGCTGACGGCAGTCAGTTATTGATTGCATATTTCGTCGCGCACGAAACAGTCCCAGGCGTCAGCGAGTTGCGGACATTTCTGAATAACCGGCTGCCCGATTACATGGTGCCGTCGACGTTCGTCGAGCTGACTGCGTTACCGCTAACCGCTAATGGCAAAGTCGACAAACGCGCGCTGCCCGAACCGGGCAAGGTGCGGCCCACTCTCGTCACAGAATACGAAGCGCCAGCAAGCACGACTGAGAAACGGTTGGAGAAAATCTGGGCGACAGTGCTTCGCCTTGATGCGATCGGCGTGTACGACGACTTCTTTGAACTAGGCGGCCATTCGTTGCTTGCGATTCAAGTGATGGCACGGATCAACGAGCAGTTCAAAGTCATCGTTCCCTTGCGAACGCTGTTTGAGTACTCGAGCATTAAGAGCTTAGCCGAACAGGTTGACGCGCTCGCAGAACAGAACAATGGCGACTCGGCAAGAGTGCAACGCGTCGATCGCGCGCAACCGCTTGCGCTTTCCTTTCCGCAGCAGCGTCTCTGGTTCATCGATCAACTTGAAACCGGAAGCTCGCTCTACAACATCAACAAAGCGCTGCGTCTGCGCGGCCAGCTTGATGTGACGCGCCTAAAGCGCGCGGTCCAATCGATTGCCGCGCGGCACGAGATACTGCGCACGACGTTTGTCGAGCACGACGGCCAGCCCGTTCAGTTAATTGTTCCCGCCATCGACATCCCATTCCACGTCGCTGACTTGACGTCAGTTTCCACAGCTACGCGAGCAGCGGAACTCGACCGGCTGATAAAGGATGAAACTGAAAAAGCTTTCGACCTTTCGCGTGGACCACTGCTGCGCATGACTCTGTTTCGCCTGGCTGATGACGAGCATGTGTTGCTGCTCGCAATCCACCACATCATCAGCGACGCCTGGGCTTTGAAAATATTTTTTCAGGAGTTGGCGAAGTTCTATGAAGCGGAAAATGAAAACATTGAGTTGCCGCACCTGGCGATCCAGTATGCCGACTTCGCTGAGTGGCAACGCGGGAACACGCAGGGGGCGCCGCTTGCCGAGCACCTGAGCTACTGGAAAACGCAGCTTCAAGGCGCGCCGTTTTCGCTGAACCTGCCGAGCGATTTCGCTGCACCTGAACAGCCAAGTTTTGCCGGTGGCCAGCAGTCAATAGTCCTGCCGCAGCGGCTCTATCAAGCTTTGCGCGACACCTGTCGTCAGGAAGGCGTTACGCTTTTCATGTTGTTGCTGGGCGCGTTTCAGATTTTGCTGAACGCTTACAGTGGTCTTGACGACATTCTGGTGGGAACTCCGGTTGCCGGCCGCGACTTAATTGAAACTGAGCCGCTCATCGGCTGCTTCATCAACACGCTGGTGTTACGCGGAAATCTTTCGGGCAAACCAACGTTTCGCGAAGTGCTAAACAGAACGCGCGAGATCGCCATCGACGCCTACACGCATCAATCCGTTCCGTTCGAAAAGCTTGTAGAGGAACTGCGGCCCGAACGCAGTTTAAGCCGCAGCCCGTTGTTCCAAACAATGTTCGTGCTCGAGAACGAGGCCGCGTCCGATCTGAGCCTCAAGGGATTGGAAGTCGAAACCCTGCGAGTCACGACGCCTTCCGCAAAGTTTGATCTGACGCTCGGCGCGATCGAAAAAGCCGGGTCGCTCGAGCTCTGGTTTTCGTACAGCACCGATCTTTTCGCGCACCCGAGCGTTGCCTTGATGCTCGACGACTTCACGCAAACACTTGAAACAATGGTGGCGGATCCGCAGCGCCCTGTTTCGCAACTTCCCGCGCTGCGCTGGCAGCCAAAGGTGCCGGCGTCTACGGGCATTGCTGCTGAAGCACCAGATGGACCGTGGCAGAAACCAGAATTTGTCGCACCTCGCACGCCGATCGAGGAAAGACTCGCCAGTATCTGGAGGGATGTGTTGCATGTCGAGCGCGTCGGCGTGCTCGACAACTTTTTTGATCTCGGCGGTCATTCATTGCTGGCAGCGCAGGTAATTTCGCGCGCGCGCACGACCTTGTCGGTAGAACTGCCGCTGCGCCGGATGTTTGAAACGCCAAACGTGGCCGGTCTGGCAACCGCAATTTACGAAATGCAAACTGCGGCCACCGAGGATGACGAGCTGGCCGTAATGCTCGCCGAACTCAGTCAGCTTTCCGAAGAAGAAGCCCAACGTCAATTTGCCGAAGAGTTCTAATCACCTGCGAAGAGTCCGGACAACCGATGATTGCTGAAGAAAACCAGATTCACGAACTGACGCCAACCCAACAGGCGATGCTGATCTATTCGCTGTACGCGCCAGAATCGAAAGCGTACTTCGAGCAGGTTTGTTACGCCTATCGTGGACCGCTGAACACCACAGCGTTCGCCGCAGCCTGGCAAAGTGTGATCGAACGGCAACAGATTCTGCGAACTTCCTTCTCAACCGCTGACGCCGAGCGGCTTTCCCAGTTTGTTCATAGCGAGGCCACGCTGCCACTGCAGCGGCATGACTGGCGCGGCCTGCCGGCCGGCGAGCAAGCGTTGCGGCGTGACGAGTTCCTGAAAGCAGATTGCGATCATGGTTTTGACCTCGCGACTGCGCCGTTAATCAGAGTGGCAGTGTTACAGACTGACGACGAAGCGTTCTGGATAGTTGTCAGCAACCACCACATCATTCTGGATGGCTGGTCCATGTCGCTGGTCCGTGCTGAGGTTTCACAGTTTTACCAGCAACTGGTCCACGGTCGCGAAACAAACTTGCAGGACGCGCCGAACTTCGCGGGCTATTTGCAATGGCTGGGACAGCAGGACACAGAATCAGCCGAAAGTTTCTGGCGTGCTGAGCTCGCTGGTCTCGTTGGGCCCAACAATCTGCCGGTTGACAGTGGCGCGATCCAGGGCAGCGCTGTCGTCGACTCGTTTGCGGAAAAGACACTCTCGTTGTCGGCGGAACTGACGACGGCAATTCGCGATTGCGCAAAACGACAGCATTTGACGATAAGCAGCGTGATGCAGGGCGCCTGGGCCATCTTGTTAAGCCGCTATTCGGCGAGCGACGACGTCGTGTTTGGCATAACGGTTTCCGGTCGACCTTATGACCTGCCGCAGGTCGAATCGCTGGTCGGCTTGTTGATAAACACCCTGCCGGTTCGCGTCAAACTATCTGATAACGAATCGAGTCTTGCCTGCCTGAAGCGGATCCAAAGCCGCGTATCAAGTGCACTTGAGTATGAGCACTGCTCGCTCAAGCAAATTCAAAATTGGAGCGACGTGCCCTTTAATCTGCCGCTCTTTGAGACGCTGCTGGTGTTTGAAAATTTTTCCGGCGCGGGTTCGTCGTTCGATCTCGATGGGCCAGTTGAAGTCTCCAGCGAGCAACTCTCGCGGACCAACTATCCAATGACACTGGTGGTAAATCCGGGGGCCGAACTGCGACTTCAGATCGTTTACCACCGCAACCGTTTTACCGATGATGTAATCGAACGAATGTTGGCGCATCTCGCTAACCTTCTCACTGGAATTGCCGCTGAACCGGAGCAGTCCCCGCGAAGCCTGCCAATGTTGACTGCGGCTGAGACACAGGAACTGCTGGTTGATTTCAATGACACGGCTAGAGAGTTTCCTGCTGCAGCAGTCACGCGCATGTTCGAACGGCAGGCTGAACTCACTCCCAACGCGATCGCCGTCGTTTATGAAGCGGAAGAGATCAGTTATGCGGATTTGAATGCGCGGGCGAACCGATTAGCACATCATCTCAAACAACTGGGCGTGGGGGCAGAGAGTCTGGTGGGAATTTGCCTGCCACGAACACCGGCCATGGTTACGGCGGTCCTCGCGATTCTCAAAGCCGGCGGCGCGTACGTACCTCTCGATCCGGCTTACCCGAAAGACCGGCTGTCCTTCATGCTCGCCGACAGTGGCGCTGGCGTGTTGTTGACACAGATGACGCCGGCGAATCAATTTCCCGATTACAACGGCAAGCTGGTTTGTCTGGAAACTGCGGCTGAAGAAATAGCCGCGCAGAGTTCTGCAAACCTGGTCGAAGCTGCAGAGCCGGCGGACGCGGCTTACGTTATTTACACGTCGGGTTCGACGGGGAAACCGAAGGGAACGCTGATCGAACATCGGTCGCTGCTGAACTTCACGCACGCAGCCAGTCTCGCATATGAAATTAGCGACAGCGATCGAGTGCTGCAGTTTGCCTCGCTTAGTTTCGATACCAGCGCCGAAGAAATATTCCCAACCCTAATAAGAGGCGCCACGCTGGTGTTGCGAACGGATTCAATGATCAGTTCCGCCGAACATTTCCTGGAGGCCTGCCGCGAGTTTGGCATTACCGTACTGGATCTGCCGACGGCCTACTGGCACGAGCTAACACTAGACCTGGTTGCGGACAATCTATCGCTTCCGCAGTCTATTCGGCTGGTAATCCTGGGCGGAGAAAAAGCGTTACCTGGACGGCTGGCGGCGTGGCGCGAACACGTTGGCAGCAGCGTGCGCCTGCTCAACAGCTATGGGCCAACGGAAACGACCATCGTCGCGACGATTTGCGATTTATCGGTGGCGGATGCAAACGCAGTTTCCCCGGCGCCAATCGGCCGGCCAATCGCCAGCGTCGTTCTTTACGTTCTGGACGCTAAGCTGCGTCCCGTTCCGGTTGGTTTGCCGGGCGAACTTTACATCGGCGGCGCGGGGGTCGCGCGGTGTTATCTGAATCAGCCTGAACTCACGAAGCAAGAATTTATTCCCAATCCGTTTGCTGATGGGCGCGCACCCAGAATCTACCGGACGGGCGACGTGGTTTGTTACCGGCCGGATGGGAATCTTGAATTCCTTGGCCGCGTCGACAATCAGGTGAAGATCAGAGGTTTCCGCATTGAGTTGGAAGAGATTGAGCAGGCAATCAGGGAACATGCGAATGTGGCGGAGGCTGTGGTGCTGGCGGCCGAAGCTGGCGGCGACAAAAAGCTGGTCGCGTATGTAGTGAGGGCACGTGACGGGCAGACCCCGGCGGCTGGTGAACTGCGACAGTTCCTGAGCGGAAAATTACCCGGCTACATGATCCCGGCGACGTTTACGTTCATCGATGCCATTCCGCTGATGCCGAACGGTAAGACTGATCGGCGCGCGCTTCTCAACCTTGGGCAGTTCCCAGACGCGTCCTCGTCAGAAAACTTTGCCGGACCACGAAGTCCGCTTGAAGAATCAATCGCCGAAATCTGGGGCAAAGTTCTTAAGATCGAACAGCCCGGCATCCACGAAAACTTTTTTGAGTTAGGCGGACATTCATTAATGGCTGCAAAACTCATTTCCAATCTGCGACGGCTGTTGCAAGTCGAATTGAATTTGATCGACGTGTTCCAGTCGCCGACGATTGCAAAGCTGGCCGCGCTAGTTTACGAACGCCAAACAGAGAATGAAGCTGACGACGAGCTGACTTCGCTTTTGGCTGAAGTCATGAACCTATCGGACGAAGAGGCGCAACAGCGTCTGACGAAAGAAATTGGCAAAGGCGGCCTGCGCGCGCAAGCGTTGAAGTTAGCCCTCATTGCAAGCGGCGCCGTACAACTATTGGCTGAGGTAGTCTAAAGAACAAGCAAGGCATAACCAACGTGGCAACAAGTGCATTGAACATTCGAGAACAATTGGCAGGCTTGTCGCCCGCCAAGCGGGCGCTAATCGAACTAAAACTGCTAAAGAAGAAAGCAGACGCAGGCGAACCTCAGCCGCTGATTTCCAGGCGACCTGAGGGCGTGCCGGTACCGCTTTCGTTCTATCAGCAGGGCCTTTGGGTCTTGACCCAATTCATGCCCGAGACGTCGCTGTATCACGTGCCTAAGGCAGTGAAGCTGACGGGCACCCTCGACGTCGCGGCGCTAAAAAAGACATTGGACCAGTTGGTCCAGCGGCACGAAGCATTGCGAACGACCTTTGCAACGACGGAAGGCGTACCCATGCAAGTCGTCAGCGAGCAGGTTGAGCTGGCGCTGCCGGTCGTCGATCTCAGCGAACTGGCCGCAGCCGAAAGGGAATTGGAAACTCGACGTTTGTTGCGCGATGAAACTCGTCGGCCGTTTGACCTCGCGCATGGCCCATTAGTCC
>JBDTTW010000196.1:0-1760 GCA_039930405.1 bacterium | reverse complement strand
GAACGCGCCGAACGCAATTTGATGTCTTCAAAAAAGCAGGACGAATACACCGCTGCGATCCGCGAAGCCGACGCAGCGCGTAAACAGATTTCTGCGCTTGAGACTCAAGTGCTCGAGCAGATGGAAGCATCTGAAAAAGCTGAGGGCTCGCTGAACGAACGTGCTGATGAAATTGCTTCACTGAATTCTGATCGCGAAGCGCGCCTGAAGACTTTTGACGAAGAGACGCAACTCCAGGCTGAGAAAGTTGCAACCAGCCGTAGCGAACGCGAGCGCTCACTGAATGAACTGCCCAAACACATGGCCTCGCTGTATGCCCGCATCAGCGCGCGCATTCGCGATGGCGTGGCGGTGGCCGAGGCTCGCAACGGCGCGTGCATGGCTTGCTTCATGGCGCTAAGACCACAGGCGATGGCCCAGGTACGGCGCGGCGATGAAGTTGTTACTTGCGACAACTGCAACCGCATTCTCTATTACGCGCCCTCTGACTCAGCCCCTACCAACTCAGCGACGGTGCAACCAAAAGTTGCTCATACCTAAGAGACTTGCACAAATATGCGAGTGATGGTGACCGGCGGCGCTGGATACATTGGCAGCGTCGTTACTGAAGAACTACTGCGAGACGGCCATGACGTGGTCGTTTATGACAACCTGCAAAAAGGCCATAGCCAAGCGGTCCTGGCTCCTGCTGATTTTGTTCACGCCGACCTGGCGGACCAAGCAAAGTTGGCCCAAACATTATCAACTCATCGCATAGAGGCCGTAATTCACATGGCCGCTGACTCGCTGGTTGGTGAATCATGCGAACACCCAGCAAAGTATTATCAAAACAATGTAATCGCCGGCTTGAACTTGCTTGAAGCAGTGCGCGAAACCGGCGTTAGCCGCCTGGTTTTCTCCTCAACCGCAGCGACCTACGGCGAACCCGAAAAGCAGCCCATCGAAGAAACTGATCCCAATCGGCCAACCAATCCGTATGGCGAATCGAAACTCGCTTTCGAGCGCGCGCTGCGCTGGTATGACGAAGCGTACGGCCTGCGGTATGCATCGCTGCGCTATTTCAACGCCGCCGGCGCCAGCGAAAAGTGTGGCGAAGATCACGATCCGGAAAGTCACTTGATTCCGATTGCCTTGCAGGCCGCCGCCGGTACGCGCAATGCGATCCAGGTTTATGGCGCTAATTACCCAACGCCGGATGGCACTTGCGTGCGTGACTACATTCATGTGATCGATCTGGCACGCGCGCACATCCTCGCGCTTGGTGCGTTGGACCAGAACAGCCGCACTTACAATCTTGGTTGTGGCGGCGCCGGTTACAGCGTCAATGAAGTGTTGGCTGCCGCACGTGAAGTCACCGGAAAAGAGATTCGCGCGACCGTGGCGCCGAGACGCGCGGGCGACCCGTCAGTCCTGATTGCCAGTTCGGAAAAGATTAAGCGCGAGCTGGGCTGGAAACCACAATTCCAGGATTTGCGCGTCATCATCGAGTCAGCCTGGAAATGGATGCAGGTGCATCCCAACGGTTACGACGATTGAGGATCAAGCGAGGATCAAAGGGTGGTAGCTCACAAAAAACCCGCAACCAAAGCCGGCACGGTCAAACGTTCGCGCCCAACAGACTCACCTGGCATTACGGCCGACGAATTTCTTGCACTCAAAAATCCTAAAGGCAATCTAACCCTGGCGCTGGAAGGCGAGCGAGTTTCAGTAACCAGTCTTGATCGCGTCTATTGGCCTGATGAAAAAATCACCAAGTTTGA
>JBDTTW010000195.1:0-5047 GCA_039930405.1 bacterium | reverse complement strand
GTATGCCGGTGTTCCTTCTTCATCGGAATAAGTAAACACCCCAACGCGATCGAATTCGACGTTTTTCATAAACGCCAGCAGCTCCTCAAAGTCTTCATCGGTCTCGCCGGGAAATCCGGTGATGAACGTCGTGCGCAGAGCGATGCCGGGCACACGCTCGCGCACGCGCTTGATCAATTTCTCCAATGATGCACGATTCCCGCCGCGCTTCATCAGTTTCAAAACATTCTGAGACGCGTGCTGCAAAGGCATGTCAAGATACTTCACCGCTTTCGCTTCTTCGGCGAGCACCTCGAGAAACGCATCGCTGATGTGCGTGGGATAGGTATACATCACGCGCACCCACTCGATGCCGTCGGTGTGCGACAACTCGCGCAGCAGATGCGCAAGCGCGTCTTGCTTGCCCAGGTCTTCACCGTATCGCGATGAATCCTGCGCCACCAGAATCAGTTCTTTCACGCCTTCTTCGGCAAGCTGGTGCGCTTCGGCGACGATCGAGCCAAAGCGACGGCTGCGAAAATGGCCCCGCATCTGCGGAATGAAACAGAAAGCGCACGGCCGGTCGCAGCCTTCAGCGATTTTTATGAAGGCGTAATGCGAAGGCGTGGCCAGCACACGCGGCGTCGATTCGTCGTAAAGGTAGGTTGCACTTTGATTGCCGAGATTGATGATCGGAAGCGAACGGGTATTCGTCGCCGGATCACAAACTGCAAGGATGTCGTTGATTTGACTCGTGCCGATGAACGCGTCCACTTCCGGCAGCGACGCCTTTAGCTCATCGCGATACCGCTCAACTAAACAGCCGGCGACTACCAGGCGTTGAGCCTTGCCGTTTGTTTTGAGTTGCGCCGCCTCGAGGATCGCTTCGATCGATTCCTGCTTTGCCGAATCAATAAAGCCGCAAGTATTTACAACAACTGTGTCCGCCTCACTCGCATCAGCGGTTAGCTCATATCCGTTCGCCTTGAGTTGGCCCATCATCACTTCGCTGTCGACGAGGTTCTTGGGACAGCCAAGACTGATAAATCCGACTTTATTCATAAGTTCAACTTCGTAAATCGTAAATAGTTTAAGGAGGAGTGCTCAGGCATCCGGAGTCTTTTCGAGACTAAGCAGCGCCTGTTGAATCTCCTCTATCTCTTCCGGCAACAACCGTTGGTGCCCAAACCTGACCCGGTTGTACGCGCGCGTGATCTTTAGCGCTTCGGGAACATCGAGGCTGCCCGCAAACTCCAACGGTGTCAAATCGGCGTCGCGCCGGATTCCCCGCTGGGCCAGCAAAGACGTCAGACGCTCGTAAAAGAGCACCAGCGACTGGTCATAGCCTGGTTCACGGCCGGAACGCCTTAAAGCCCGCCGCCAGCCAAGACGCCGCAGGCGACGCGCCAACAGGAAGAGAAGCAGCGCCGCGACGACAGTTATTCCAACCAGTACAATACCGCGCAAATCTTTCGGCAGGAGCTGAGCTGTTCGAGTGAAGATACTGGAGACAAACAGACGAAACGTAGCCAGCCGGTTTTGCAGCAAGGTCGCCAGCGAACGCTGTTCCTGCTTGTCATAACCAACGACGTACTGAAACCACATCAACTCAAACGCTTCGGCATACTTCTCCAATTGCCCGACAACTCCACTTCTAATGGGTTCGCTGCGGCCGGCGGCCGGCGTCGGATCAAACGTGACCCAGGAATTGGTTTCTGGAAAATAGACTTCAACCCAGGAATGCGCGTCGCTTTGCCTGACTGTAAAAGCGCCCGCTGCCTCGTTGAATTCGCCCGGCAGAAAACCATTCACCACGCGCGTCGCGATACCGCGGGTGCGTAACATGACAGCCATGGCGGTGGAAAAATACTCGCAGTGGCCGACTTTTACATTGAATAGGAAATCCGCGAGCGGATCGGTGCCGCCGGCTTTCATATCAAGTGAATAACCGTAGTCACTTTGTAACTGCGATTCGATAGCTCGCGCCTCGTCGTAACGGTTCCGCGCGTGAGAATTTACAACCATCGCATTTGCCAACGCTGCTATGCGCGGATCAAGCGAGGGTGGCGGCAGGAGGTATCGCTCGAAAGCCGCCGGGTATTGCGTCGCATCCCGTCGCAGCGTTGCCGGATCCGGTGCCGTTGTATCCGACAAAGCCTTGTAGAACACCCGTTCATGTTCGCGTCGTAGCGCCTGAACCGAGCCTTCGCCGTCCATCCGCACCGAAGCGAAGTCGCCCTGAATGGCAACCGGCCGCGGCGCCGCGAACAGCACCGGAGACTCAATCGCCTCGAGAAAGATAGTTTGCGCCGTCAGCCGGTGGAGCGACTCGGTCGTACCAAGCTGGTAGAAACCTCGCTCATTTTTTAACTGAACCGGGCGGCGCGCCTCCGGCGACTTTCTCCAGGCACGACCGGTGAATTCATCCAGCGCCACGCCGCGCCATCTAAACTCCCGCCCGTTTGACGGTTCATCCAAACGAACACGCATCACGATGGCGTTGTCCCTCTTCAAACTGCCAATCGCACCCAGCGTTACGATCTCGGAAAATCCTATGAAGTTGCTCAGCGAACTTCCGGAGCGGCTAAGCATCGCCGCGCCTGAGCGTGGCGCCAGCAGGAACAGCGGCAGAGCGAGAATGAAGATGAGTAGGAACAGAAAAACTGCGACCAACGGTAGACGCCGCGCTTCGACGCTGTGTTCGCCGTAGCGCCGCTCACGTTTGAAGATGCCGGAATCCGGCGCCACCAGCAGCCGCGTTTCAGTTTTAGCCATGCTTCGTTTTGTTTTGTAAATTTCAAAAGCAACTATCGTAGTTAACCCGCAAAGCATGTAGACGCTGAGGCTGAAAAGGAAGATTGGGCTGAAGCTCAAACCCGCAGCCAAAAGTATTTCAAAGAAAGAGATCAAATAAAGAAAGACCCAGTCGCGATCCTTCTTTTGCTGCAGCAGCTTGACCGCCGCAAGGAAAACTATCAGGTGCGCCAACGCGGCAACGCCAAGTCTGCCGGCCGGCTCGCCAACCGTTTTCTGGTATTTCCAGTCGAGCAAAAACAGGGGGATCGAAAGCAGCACTGCTAGCAGTCCCGCGCGTTCGGACAGTTGCCGCTTGCTGCCTTCCAGGTTCCAGGCACCAATCAGAATTGCCAAGAACAAAAGAGCCAAAACGAGACTTAATCCGCCGGCCAACACAAGTGCCAGCGTGGCCACGGCGATGGTCGCATAAGAAAAAGCGCGGAAGTAATGCTCGAGACTCATGAACTATTTGCGTGTCAGATGGATCTCAAAGACTTTGGGCCACAGTTTGCCCGTCACCAGCAGTCGCTCGTTGGTTTCGTCATAGGCTATGCCATTGAGCACCGCCTCTTCATCGCTAACTTCCCCCCTGTCGAGGAGTCCAGCCAAATCAATCCAGCCGACGACGGCGCCGGTCCGGGCGTCGATACGAGCGATTCGATCCGTGTGCCAGATGTTTGCGTAGACTTCGCCCTTCACGTACTCAAGTTCATTCAGTTGGTTAACCGCCACCCTGCCGTCAACAACGGCGATTGTTTTTCGCACTTCAAAGCTTGCCGGATCAATAAAGCGGATGCGGTTGCTGCCGTCGCTCAGGATGAGAAACCGACCATCGTTTGCGAGTCCCCAGCCTTCACCCTGGTAATGGAACTCGCCCAGCTTCTCGAAGGTCCAGGCGTCGTAGATAAACCCTAGCTGATGCTGCCAGGTCAGTTGATAAATCTTACCGTTTAGCAGCGTTATCCCTTCCGCAAAATAAGGCGGGGCCACCTCAATCCTTTGCAGCACCTGGCCGCTTTCTATTGCTACTCGTCGCAAGCTCGAGTGGCCCACGCGGCCAGTGCTCTCCAACAACTTGCCATCACGGCAGACTAGTCCCTGCGTATACGCTGCCGGGTCATGCGGCCAGGCATGGACCACCTCGTAACCGTAAAGCGGGACCGCACCGTTTCCAGGTGTCTTGAGATTGGCAATCGAGGCACTCTGGCAAGCAAGGGCCGAGATTAATATCAAAAGCGTCCCGATTAAGGCTGTTCGCGGCGAAGCCTTTTGCGGCAAGGAAGAAAACAAACTACGCGTCATTCCACTTAGTTTAACCGAGCAAGCTGGATCGACGAAGTTGCGGTGAAAAACTTTGCCTTGCTCTGAACGATGGGCCATACTGTCCGCCGCCCATTCACACGTCTTGAATCGGATCTTGAAATTCTTTTCTAAATTGTAATTAACGACAGAAAATGACTGGTTCCGACCACAACAAAATTCTGGCAATAGGCTTTGGAGCGTTTGCCGCGATTTTTTTGTTCACCTTTATGCTCCTGCTGATCGTGACCACGGGTGTGTTCGTCGCGCTCGGAATCACTTTCGCCAAAGAAACTGGGGACAGCACGAATGCGGGCATAGGAATTTTGGGTGGCGTCTTCACAATTATCTTCTACGTTACTCTGGGACTGATCTGCGTCTTACCAACAGCGATGGCGGGCTGGAAGATGTTGAAACGGAGAAGGCGAGCACGATTGTACGGAGTCATCGCTTCCGTCGTGGTGCTCCCACTCTTTCCGCTGGGAACGATTCTGGGCGTTTATGGTTTGTGGTTCTTCTTTAGTGAAGAAGGCAAACGCTTTTACCAAATCTTGTAACGCAAACTGTTAGTTTTTGTTTCCGCGGCTTCTGCCTACTGCCGCTGCCGACTACTTATACCGTCGGCCATGTTTGAGCACGACGTCTACGTTTTGCAGCAGATCGATGTGTCGCAGCACATCACCACGAACGGCAATGATGTCGGCGTACTTCCCTTCACTCACGGTGCCCACTTGATCTGAGACTTTCATCGCCACCGAAGGCCAATAAGTCGCCGCGCGGATCGCAAACATCGGGTCGACATGAAATTCGTTGACCCACGCATCGAGTTCGCGCCAGGTGCTTTGACTGTGAAAGTTCATCGGAATGCCGCTGTCCGTTCCTATCAGGAGCACGGCACCCGATTCCGACAGTTGTTGAAATTTTCGCGCCAGCGTCGGCTTTGAACTGCGTGTTCAAGTGCCGGTGGTTAATG
>JBDTTW010000194.1:0-8114 GCA_039930405.1 bacterium | reverse complement strand
CGGCAGTAATATTGAAGGGGAACCGGTAGGTAAAAGTGATGACCGCGCGATGCCGCTGATCGACTACGCTTGGCCCGCGTTCTTCCTCGCCGAGACGCAGGAGGTTGCTCTGATTTGGCCCGATGCCATTGCCGTCCGGTTCGCTGGTGTTGGTCGCCTTGGACAAGGTGTAACCGACCGACGCATACACGCGCCGGTGCCCACGGTAGCTCACCAGCGTCTGCAAGCCGTTGTAGTCAGCGACGCCGAGGTTCATGATCACGTTCACCTGGCGCACACCGCCGTTAGCCGGAAGAATCGGACGAGTACCGTTTGCAACGGCCACAGTCTGTGCCTGTCCAACAGTAGTGCGATCGAATGGCGCCGGCGCATTCAAATCGACGGTGCGATCCATACCGCTCAAGTGTTGATGTACGTAGTCCCCGCCTACGAACAATCCCTTTGCCACCTCGCGCTCGGCGCCGATGGATATCACCTGGCTGCGTGGATTCACTAACTTGTCGGAGTAGTTCGGCAGCCGATCAAAGTTGAGGCCGTACCGCGCAAACTGTGCTTGATAGAACGATCGCAAGCCCGCCCTGATCGTGATGTCGCGCGCGGGTAACTGGAGCGCCGGAATGGTTCTTGGATCAACATTCACCGGAGTGCAGGTGAGACAAGTGGGAAAACCGGTCGTTCCGGGCGTCGCCGTGTAGGTTGTCAATCCATCCAACCCGTTCACCAGATAACCAGCCACCGCGTTGGAGCGAATCTGCGTGTAGTACATGCCATAGCCGCCGCGAATCGACGTACGTGAATCACCGCCTGGATGCCAACCAAAGCCGAGGCGCGGCTCAAAGTTTTTGGTTGCATCGGTCAAAGTCTGGCGATCATAGCGAAGTCCGACATCAATCGTAAGATCGGGGCGCACGTGGATGCTGTCTTGTACGAACCCGGTAAGCAGCCACTGTCCCAAGTCATAGCGATCAATACCAAAGTTGATCGGCTGCTGGTAGTTCAACACATCACCGAGTGTTAACTGATTAAATGGCAACGTCCGCGACGCGCCCGTGGTCACGAAGGTGAACGTGCCAAGGATCGCCGTGCCGGGTTCGCTGCCGGTGCCGCCTGACCGGTGATGGATCGCACTTCCGCCAAAGCGCAGGTTGTGCCTGCCATGGGACCACGACAGCGTATCGGAAAACTGAAACTGGTGACTCCAGATGTTCGAGGCGCGCGACTGCCCAATGGTGAATGGGACTGATCCTCCCGTGGCGGCGCGCGTGTAAGTTGTCGACAGCGTCTGGGCTTCCCAGAGCGTGACCGGATCGCCATGCAAATAAGAAAAGCGCGCCTCATTGAGCAGACTTGGGGTAAGCACCCAGGTGTGATTAACCTGAGCGGTCCATGACCGTCTCGAATACCTGCGCGCGACGCTGGGTGCGTTAGTGCCGCCGACAGCGTCCTGCGGGTTGTCGTCGTAGAACCGATCGACGTTCATTCGGAACATCAAATTCTGGCTCGGCGTCAGCTTGTGGTCCAACCTGCCATCGAACAGGAACTGGCGGTAATGGCCCGTGTAGTCGAGATGACCATCCGCCGGGAGCAAAAAGGCGGGCAGCGAAGTTGAGAGGAAGGTCGTGCGATTCTGCCGCGTGTAATCAGCCGTGGCAAAAAAGAATGTCTTGTCCTTAACGATGGGTCCACCTAGAGAGCCTGACACCTGCGAGAGCGCATCTGGAATGTCCACCGGACTAATTGCGGTTAACGTGCTGGGCGTAACGCAACTCGTAAGCGACGACGGACAGAAGCCTTTGGTCGAAAACGTCTTTGCTTGCCAGGCGCCGGGCCGGCTCAGAAACAGTCCTTCGCCATGAAACTCGTTCGTACCGGACTTGGTGACGATGTTCAAAGCTGGGCCCGAGGTCCAACCGAACTCGGAAGAGAACGCGTTTGTCAGCACTGCCATTTCCTGAATCGCACCGATTGGCACGGTGGCGATGGAGGTCTGGCGGCCCCACCCTTCATCGTTGCTAGCACCGTCAAGGAGAAACGTAGTCGCACGGCGTGAACCCACGCCGGTGATGAAGTACGTCGCGTTGACGAAGAGGTCTCCAGTTCCCTTGCCCTGCCGGAAGGCAGAATTGAGGAGCGGCAGCGTCGTCGCTTTGCGGCCGAGGAGTGGCGTTTCATCGATCGTCGGGCTATCGAGCCGAATGCCTATCTGCGCATCCGCGCGCACGCCTTCGGTGGTTCCAAAGACCGTGACCTCCGCCTTTTCAGAGCCGACGAGAAGCGTCACTTTAATTGTCGCCGTCTCACTTGACCGTAGCGTGATGTCCTTGCGCTCTTCGAGGCCGAATCCCTGGCCGGACACGCTGACTGTGTAAGTCCCCGTCAGCGAGAGCGCGCTAAAGGTGGCGCTGCCGTCGGCTCCGGAAACGGCCTCGCGTAAGGCGCCAGTTGCGTTGTTCACCACCGACACTTTGGCGCCCGGCAGCGCGGCGCCGTTCTGATCGGTCACAACGACGATCATCGATGCCGTGTTCGGAGACTGCGCGGCGGCTATGATTATCGTCGCCGCGATGAAAGCAGAGACTACAATCAGCAGCATTGGCCAGCGGAATAGATTTCGGTTCATCACCTCGATCACCTCGTCGTTTTTGAATTAGCGTGCGATCGGTTCCGGCCCAGAAACCAACCGGTCGGAGGATTGGTGCGATGAAGCTCGCTCGGGCTTTCTTGAAACATCGGACTTTACGAGCAGGCGAGAGTTACTACCAGCGCTCGTAGTAAACCCGGTGCCATCGGCGCATCGGACATGCGCCGAGTCAGCCTGATCCAGAGCGACTCTCGTTCGGTTTCGGATGATTTCCTGCGCCAGCCCCGGTACACTTGGGCGCGATGAAACCAATAATCTTCCTTTTGATTCTGGCAACGATTCTGCTGGCTGCTGAGGATAAGCGAAAGCCTGACGACTGCTCCTGGGAAAACAAGAGCAAAGCTCGCAAGTCCGTTAAAACTCGCAGCGCAGAAGTCGGCAAGAGCTACATCAACTACAACGACGGCAAGCCAATCACGATCGCCGAATGGTACAAACTAACTTGCTCGCTTGACGCAAAAGTTCCCGAGCAGATTCCCACCGATGCGCCAATCGACGGTGCTGAGACCATCCGCGTGACCCTGCGCGGTTATCTGCTGGGTGCTCACTTTGAAAGAGATGGGGACCACGACATGCAGGCCGAGATCGCCGCTGGGCCGCAATGGAATGCCGATCACGTGCTCCTCGAATTGGCCCCCGGCGCCGAATACTGTAGAGCGCGCCACGACCTTTGGCAGCTAGTGAGAAAAGATGGCTGTAAGACAGATGAGTGCTTCCTGCGAAAACCCGTCGAAGTTTTAGTTACCGGATACCTATTGGTGGGCGGAGCGCAAGGAACCAGAAATTACTGCCAGGCGCCAAGCACGCGCGGCCTGCACAAAGGCACGGAAGCAAGCAGGATCCGCGGAGGCTGGCGGCTGCAACCGGTGTTTGCGGTCAAGAAAGTCTGAAGGGTGCGCGCGATCAGCGCAACGCGGAAACAACCTGCTCAAGCAGAAAATGAACTCTCGAGAGCAGCACGGGACTGGTGGCTGAAATGGCGAGAATAGCCAACAACGCGATCGGCGGAGTCCAAACCAAAAACTTCTTGAAGACTTCAAAGCGCGCGCCGGTTCGAGAGTCACCCGAAGAAAGTGCGATCAGGCGGCGCACGCGCGACTTCACACCTTTCGTCTCTTCGTCACCAAGCAGGAAAACTCCTGCCGGCATCGTCGGACGCACGCCCGCTGGAATGTTCTTGGCAATCTTCACCAGCGCCGAAGCGAGATCCAGTGCCACGCCATTTCCCTGGCGCGCGGCATTCTCGTCCGCGGCTTCTTCCGATGCTGCCGACCACGCGCGATCAAGCGAACGGCCGCTGGGAATGATCAGCAACGCATCGCGACAGGCTTGCAATAAACCACGCTTCAAATTGTCCCGGGCTGTCAGGTGTCCATTTTCGTGGGCCAGCGCGGCTGCGATTTCTTCCGGAGCAAGCAGCTCAAGAACCTGACGGGCCACAAAAAGTTTGGGACGCAGAAAGCCGACGATCGCAATCAGCGGAAAGGTGTGTTCGATCTGATAAGCCTTAATTGCAATGCCGCTGATGTCGATTGGCTTTGCCTGGCTCAGCCAGTCAGCAGTAAGTTTTGCCGTGGCCCGATGAGCGGCAATCCCGCGATAGATAGAGACAGTAATTCCGGTTGCCGAGAAGAACGCCAGCAGTGCGAGTTTGAAACTAACTCGCTCCGCCGTATGCCGCGGTTCATAAGCAAGATAAGACGGGACCAGCAACAGCGAGACTGACAAAAAAGCCAGCAGCGCCGGCAGTGTACGTAACGAAAAGAGCAAACGCGCCCGCGAGCTGGCGGTCCAATCACGTGTCAGCTTGCCGCCGACGCGCCAAAGTCCGGCAATGGCCGACGAAGCCAGACTGTTAAAAGTCAGCAGCGCAGCCAGCAGTAATGAGAGTCCCAGCAGTTCGAACATCATTAAGGCTTTCGGTTAACTGTAGCGAGTTTCGCTCTCGCTACTTCTTCAGCTCTTTACGCTTCTCTTTGATCAGGCGGTCGAGCTCATCAAGCAACTCGCGATCTCTTTCACTCACAGCGTCGACGATACAAGCAAGCACCGGCTGGACGGATTCAGTGCCGTGGCCCAGCAGTCCTTCAATCAAGTCTTCCGTGATTCCCTGTTCAAACTGACCCGGAGAAACTGCCGGCAGGTAAATAAACGCGCGCCCGTCTTTGCGTCTGGTCAGCAGCCGTTTCTTAAAGAGGCGGTCCAACGTGGTCATCAGCGTCGTGTAAGCAACACTTTCTCCAAATGCCAGGTAGACATCGCGCACACTGACTTCATCCCGGCGCCAGATCTCGTTTAGTACCTCGCGCTCGAGTTTGCCTAAACCCTGAGCGGCGACTTCCCGGGGCCGTCGGAATCCGCGCAGCGTAAATTTTGGAATTGGCATAGCGGGAAATATAGAAGCGGTTTTCGGCACTGTCAATGTTGCATCGACATCGGGGTATGATAAAATCCCGAAACTTTCCAGGGAGAGCAGCGAAGATCACTTAGGCAAACTTCATCGAGGGACCCCATGCATTCCTCCGGTCGCCAAGGCATCCTTCCAGCCAGCGCTTACAAACGTGAGCAAGCGGGCATTTCTCGCCGCAAGCTGTATCCAGTCACCGCTTTCTACACGGCGTTTGCAGTAATCATGTTGGCGTTGGGATTACGCAGCGGGCATCCTTTCAAGGCCCTTGTCTTCCTGCTGCTCGGCATTCCGCTATGGACGTTTACCGAATACACTTCGCATCGCTGGGTTTTTCATCGCCACTGGCCCATGTCCACCAGGAAGTACAAGAAGTACTTCACCTACCTGTCGCATAGGTATCTTGATCCAACTCACTTTGGACATCATGAGCGGCCGTTTGACGGCGAGCACATCAATGGCCACTTAAAGGATTTGCTTCCGGTATTCCTGGTGTCGCTGCCGTTGAGTCTCATCTTCCCGATTTATACCGCGCCCATGTTGCTGGCCGGAGTGGTGCAGTGCTACGTGCTGGAAGAATGGATTCATCATTGCGAGCACTACTACTATTTTCAAAACTCATATTTCCTGCACATCAAAAAGTCTCATCTTTATCACCACAGCTCCCGGGGTGTCGATCGCGGCTACGGCATCACCAACGCGTTTTGGGATGTTGTGTTTCGAACTCGTTACTCGCCTGAAATTCGCCGGCGACTCTTTGGTCCATCGCGGTTCTCGCGGATGCAAAAACCAGCAGCGTACAGCGTCGACAGCCGGGGCTTGCAGTGACGAGCGGCTCGACGTATGCCCTGATCACCGGAGCTTCCAAAGGTCTTGGGAAATACTTTGCCCGGAGGCTGGCGGCGCGTAAGCAGAACCTGATCCTGGTGGCCCGGTCGAAAGCTAAGCTTGACGACTTTGCGGGCGAACTGCGGGACTCGCACGGAGTTCTGGTCGAGCCGCTGGAATTCGATCTGGCTTCGCCTGGCGCCGGTTTACAACTTGCGCGACAGCTGCGCGAACATGATCTCCAAACCGAATTGCTGGTGAACAACGCCGGCTTTGGTGAGCGCGGCAAGTTTTTCGAGCTATCTCTCGAGCGCCAACTGCAAATGATCCAGCTGCAGAACACGGCGGTAGTTGAACTGACTTATGAACTTTTGCCGGCGATGATCGCAGCCGGCCACGGTGGCATCATTAATGTGTCTTCAATGGCGGGCTTTCAACCAGTTCCCTTCGCGGCCATGTATTCCGCCACCAAGTCGTTTCTCACCACTTTTTCGATGGCACTGCGCGAAGAGCTGCGGCCAAGCGGTGTGAAGGTGGTTACCGTTTGTCCCGGCCGGTTGCGCGCGGATCCGGAAGACGCGTCGGCTCAAGAGAAAAGGCAAAAGGTCCCGGGCCGCGAGCAACGCCACGAAGATGTAGTCAATGAAACTCTGAAGAAGCTCGATAGCGGTGGCGGTCTGGTCATACCCGGCCGATTGAATCGCTTGACTGTTCGCGGGCAACGCCTCATGTCGCTGAATGCTGTTCCGAAGATCGTCGCCCGCCTATCCAAGTCCTAGAGCCGGGCAGTTGCTCTCAATCCAATCCATTTTTCTGATCATTCACCGAAGTGGCTTGAGGTCAGTACCACCACGGGGTAGCGGGTGGGTCTTGTGATTGCCGCATGCCGATTGCCAATTAGCAACCCAACGGACCCACCCGCTACCGCGTGGTGGTACTGACCTCATGTCACGACGGAAAGGTATGTGACCGCCTCCACAACCGGCATCCAACACATTACAGTCCGTAGTCCCAAGCGCATTTCCCGTCCGTTAAGTTTCAAGGTATCATTTGAGGTTTTCGCCTTGCCGATATTCCCTACCGTAGGGTTGCGGCCGGTTTTGAATTATGTCGGAACAAGCCATCACAGTTCGGGGCGCCCGCGTCAACAATCTCAAGAACATCTCGTTTTCTATCCCCATTAATCAGTTGACGGTGGTCACCGGGGTCAGCGGCTCGGGCAAATCTTCGCTCGCGTTTGACACCATTTACGCGGAAGGCCAGCGCCGTTACGTCGAATCCTTATCCGCCTACGCCCGCCAATTTCTCGAGCGCATGGACAAGCCTGACGTTGACGAAGTGCGCGGGATCGCTCCGGCGATTGCTATTCGGCAAAAGAATTCCACGCGCAATCCCCGTTCAACTGTTGGGACGCAGACAGAAGTGTTGGACTACCTGCGCCTGCTGTACGCGCGCATCGGTATCACCTATTGCCGTGTGTGTGGCCGCCAGGTTTATAAGGATTCACCTGAGTCGGTGGCGGACGAAATCCTGGCGACGTTGCCGGAAAGCACGCGCTTCTACGTTTTGTTTCCGGCGCAGGCTGGAATTGCCGAGACCCAAGCGAACGGAGAAGCCGAAAAACGGAAAAACGGAGACCAGGCGAAGGGGCGCAAGAAACCAAAGGATGCGAATGCTCGTGTTGTTTCGCCGCGTCAGGTCATCACCGCTCATGTGATGAGCCTGATGCAGCGAGGCTTCACGCGGCTCTTTCACAACGGCGAAACGATCGAATTGCAATCGCCGGACGACTACCTGCTCGCTGGTTTTGAAAATGTTTTTGTAATGGTCGACCGCTTGGTTGCCCGGCCTGACATTCGCCAGCGCCTGGTTGATTCGCTGGAGATTTGTTTTCAGGAAGGCCACGGCACGGCAAACATCGAAACCGTGGAAGCCGAGCCAAAGCGTCTGAAGTTTTCCGATCGGTTCGAATGCAAGTATGACGGCACAGTCTATGCCGAACCGGAACCGCGACTCTTCAGCTTCAACAATCCCTACGGCGCTTGTCCAACTTGTCAGGGTTTCGGCAATACGATCGGGCTCGATCTCGATCTGGTAATTCCCAATCCGGCACTGAGCTTGAAGGAAGGCGCGATCGAACCCTGGACCAAGCCGCAGCATGAGTGGGCGCTGGATGAGCTAAAGCAGTTTTGCAAGTCAGAAAAGATTTCGCTGACTGTGCCCTTTGCGCAATTGTCG
>JBDTTW010000193.1:0-1588 GCA_039930405.1 bacterium | reverse complement strand
CGCTTAGAGTCTCCGAGAGGTCCCCCGAAGCTGCCACATCGGTCTGGATTTATCTAGTGGGCGGTGCGAAATTTAAGGTGGATGAAATACGAGAACACTCTGATGGCGCCTGGTACCAACGGGAAAACCTCGTAAGTTTTTTGGATCGCGGTCGTATTGCTCGCATCGAACGAGAGTTGCCGGGCACGTCGCCATCCGATTGGCAAGAACGTGGCTGGACTTCGGGCAATGCCGCGATCGATCAATCGATCCGAACGAATGGCAGCCGGTTTGGCGTCGACCCCTACCTGGTTTTCCTGGTGATTGAACAGGAGTCCCACTTTCACCCCCGCGTAGTCAGCCCCAAAGGCGCGCGCGGTCTGATGCAGTTAATGCCCGGAACGGCCCGGCGCTTCGCCGTGCGGAATTCTTTTGATCTGGTGGAAAACATTCGTGGCGGCACGCAGTACTTGAAAGAATTGTTGACGATGTTCAATGGTCGGGTAGATCTGGCGCTGGCGAGCTATAATGCCGGTGAAGGACGCGTCATTAGTTATGGCAACAAAGTGCCACCCTTCCAGGAGACGCAGAATTACGTAAGGCGCATCGGGCAACGCTACAAAAAGGGTGGAAGTTCTCAAAAGGATCCGCGCCGGACCCCGGCCGTGCGCGCCGCGCAACCGGCATTAGCAGAGGACAGGCCATGAGAGTTCTTAATCTTAGTCGCACTTTCCTCATCTTTGTTTGCCTTGGTCTGTGGTTTGCCAATGCGCCGGCGCAAACAGTCACCGACGCTCCGCTCACCAACACCGCCATCGTTAAGCTCGTTAAGGCGAATTTCAAAGAAAAAACGATCATTGCCATCATTGGTTCGCGTGCGACCCGGTTTGATCTTTCAACCGAGCGAATGATTGAGTTGAAACGAACCGGCGTCAGCGAGCGAATTATTCTGGCCATGCTTGCGCGCCAGCAAGGGTTGGATTTCGATACCGCCTGGAATGACGATAGCTTTTTTACTTCTGGCAACGACAATCTGAAGATTGACAAGCAAGACGACCCTTCCAAAAATTCTTCTGCACCGGGTAATAGCGCAGACATCTTCGGATCGAGCGGAGGATCACGCGGAAGTACCCGGAGTCGCGGGGGCAATTCTTCTACATCGGGAGATACTGTAACTACGGGCACTGCAACCGTGCGCATCCTCCGCTCGCCAGCCGAAGCAGGCGCTCCCCTCAAACTTGAAAAGGTGGCCACCCTCAACAACGACTCAATAGTGGAACTAATCGAAGCCGGATTCTCCGAGGGCACTATCATCAGACGCATCGAACAATCCCCGGTTGACTTTGATCTCTCCCCAAACAAGCTTGCCGAACTACGCAAGCACCGCGTTAGTGAAAAGGTTCTGTCCGCAATGAGAACCGCGACGGGAGATAGCAGCGATTCAAAAACCGCGCCTGCTTCCAATGGCACCCCTCGGCAATAACCAATTCCCGCTCACCAGAGTATTGCTTTGTTTGGTAGTAGCTATTGTGCTGCCGCTCGCGTACGCGCAGAACCGCTCGCATGCCGGCGCACAGAATAACTCGCGCAAGAAATCACGTCCTGCACA
>JBDTTW010000192.1:0-8325 GCA_039930405.1 bacterium | reverse complement strand
CGCTGATCGATGACTTGAAGATCGCGTTGTAATCAAGCTTCTTCCCGTCGATGTAATTGTCCTGAATTACCGAGAGGGCTTCTGAGAGGTCGCTTTTTACGACGGCAGCGCTAACCGGGGCGCGTGATGTAGGGGCTTTGGCCAGCGAACCTTCGGGCGCAGCAGCCGGCTGGCGGCGCGCCGCTCCCGTCTGTTGCGAGAAGACGCTCGCAGCCATGGAAACTACCAAAATAAGTATCGCCAAGCCCGGCAGGTAAAATCTTGTTCTCACAAAAGCCTCCTAAAACCCTGTAGATCCGTCCCGATAATTGAAAGGCGCTGTCCGCAATAGCGAAAAGCGGGGTGCCAGAATACCACGAAGCTCCTGAGTAAATGAACTTACAGTTGTTACTAAATCAGGATCGCGCAAAGTGAGCAAAAGCTTCCGCAAGATCCAGTGTCCGGCGCCAGGAGTTTAGTGGTTTGCCGATTGGAAAAAGTTGCCCTCGGAAGTGCGGTTTGATGTAAAGCTTTGGGCACTATAAACTGCTAAGCCCGAAAGCGAACTTTTATCAGTAAGTACGTTATGCCACCGGAGGAAGCCTGCATGGCGAGCGCCTTAGATCGCAACCAACTTTATTCATTTGCCAAGAGTCATCGTAAAGAATACGAAACGCTGCTCAAGACTTTTGTTGAAACTCCGACTGTATCCTCGGATCCGGCCCACGCTGAAGACATTCGTGCCGGCGTGGATCTAACCGTCGACACGTTCCGGCAATTCGGCGGGAAGGTGGACGTCTACAAGGCCGACCGCGGCAATCCGACCGTTCATGCGGTATTTGACTCAGCGAAAAACGCGCCTACGGTTACGGTCTACAACCATATGGATGTGCAGCCGGCTTCGAAAGAAACCGAGCCCTGGGACACCGAGCCGTTTGTTATGACCACCAGGGGCGACAGTTACTTTGGTCGCGGCACGACTGACGACAAGGGCCCGGCGCTGGCGGCACTGTATGGCGCGCGCGCGGCTCAAGAGGCGGGCGTGCCAGTCAATATTCGTTTCCTTTGGGAGTTTGAAGAAGAAATCGGTTCGCCAAATTTCGAAAAGATCATTTCCAAAAATAAGCGCGACCTGCGCACTGATTCGGTCGTGGTTTCAGACACGGTTTGGGTATCGCGAGATCGGCCGGCAAGTTCAGCCGGCTTGCGCGGCCTGCTGGGATTTATTCTTACGCTCGAAACAGGCGCGACCGATACGCACTCGGGGGAAACCGGCGGCGCTTCACGCAACCCGATTGCTGAGTTAATGCGCTTGGTTTGCGATCTCTACGATCCGGTTACCGGCAAAATTAAGTTTAAGGGTTTCTACGACGATGTAATCCCGCCATCAAAAAGCGAACTGAACGATTGGGTCAACTCTGGTTTTACGGTTAAGGGTTTCAAGAAAGCGCACCATTTGAAACTGATGCGCAGCGACGATCAGCTGGAAGTGATGAAACGCATCTGGGGCATGCCCACGATGGAGATTCACGGAGTGGTTGGTGGCTACCAGGGTCCGGGTGTGAAATCAATTGTGCCGCCACGCGCCGAGGTAAAGGCGTCGTTTCGCCTGGTACCCGGTCAGGATCCGGAGAAGATTAAAAAACAGTTGCTGGCAGCAATCAAAGAGAGAAACAGGGATGTGAAGGTTCAGTTTGAATCAGCCGCGCCGGCGTTTCGGACCGTGCTTACCGGTCCCTTGCCCCAGGCTCTAAAGCGAGCGATCAAGTTTTCTTTCGGACGCGACGCAGTCTTTGTGCGCGACGGCGGAACCATTGGAGCGATGACTAGTATCGAAAAGGTCTTACAGTGCCCGGTGTTGTTCCTGGGATTGTCACTGCCCGAGCACGGTTATCACGCGCCGAACGAAAACTTTGATTGGCAGCAGGCGTCAGGTGGAATGGTTGCGTTTGCGAAATACTTTGAAGAGATAGCGAACCTTGGGAAAGAATAATTAGCCGCAGATGGACGCGGATCTGCATGAGACACTAGCGGTGATTTTTCAGCCTGCTCCGCAGGCTGAGTTCTTCTCAAATCACACACGCCATTCGTTCTTCATTCAACGACATAAACCCGAGCTTTTCATAAAACCGGCGTGCCTCCGGATTTTCCAGGTGCACCGCGACATCGATTCGCGTCACCGCTTCTTTTCGCAGTTGCTCTTTTAGTTGTGCCAGCAGCGCTGTGCCTATCCCGCCACCGCGGCGGTCAGCTTTCACCGACACGTCATCGAGCTTTGCCACCACCGCACCCATCGACGTCGAAATTGCATAACACACTACGCAAACCGCCGCAGCGCCTTTCTCGTCATAGGCGATCCAGACGAACCCAAGTTCCGGTTGTTCCAGAAAAAGATCGAGCGCGTCGTTAAGTCCCTGGAAGCCACGGTCGCCATAAGCAGCGCTGCTGGCGAGGTAATGTTCATCTTCGCGCAGAAAGACGCGCAGCATTTCGAAAGCATCAGCGACATCCGCGGCAGTCATCTTGCGACAAGTGATCAAGCAACACTCCTTTTGCCAGGCACATCGGTCACGGCACTGCCTTGAGTTGAAAATCTCTTGGGACAAATTCAATCGAGCGCAATGTTCCGTCGACTTTTGCTCGCGTGTCGGTGTTCGCCACAAAACAGAACACCACGCTGCTTTCCTGCTTGCGCTGGCCACAGGAAATTTCGCCGCCGGCGTCAGGACTCAAACTGGTTAGAGCCACACTGTCGAAATTAGGAGCGCGCAGTTTTAACACGCGACCTGCCATCCTGACATTGAACACCACGCCTTTGGCGTCGCAATCAATCCGTTCGAGTACGCCTTGAACTTGCGTTTCATCCGCGCCAGGTTTCCGCAGCGCCTCGCGCAGGTAAGAAGATGGATCGATCTTTACCGGAACATCGGTGGTCTGTTCGATGACTACCGGCGATCGCGTCGCGTTTGATTCTAGGAGCCGCGCTACCTGTTCTTCCCTGGCTTTTAACTGGTCCAACAACATTTGCGCGCGCTGACGCGTCTCCGCATCGTTGTAAATGCCGCTAAGTTGTTCCAGCAACGACCGCGCGGATTTGACGTCTCCACGATGCAGCTCAAGCTTCGCCAACATAAACGTGACATCATTCTTGCCGGGCGACGCATCGAGGACGCCTTTTAGCATGCCGATTGATTCGTCAATGTTGGTTCCGGTAACCAGGTTTACAAAAGCCAACAACGTGTACGATTCAGCAAAGTCCGGTTTTAACTCGATGGCTTTTTTGAGTTCCGCTCGCATGATGCTGGCTGTCTCAGGCGTGAACGTCGACACACTCTCCTCGTCTTCGCCTTGCCTGCTGAGCGAGTAAGCGTAGTAATAATGCATCAAATAATTCGGTGAGTTCGCCGCGGCCTTTTCCCACTGCTTCCGTGCTTCGGAAACCTTACCCTGCCTAAGGAGCAACATCGCCAACGATGCGTTCGCCAACGGCTCGTTTGGATCAAGCAACAACGCCTTCTTAAAATACGTTTCGCTGTCGCCGCGATGGGTGTGGAGAAGTAGATCGCCCAGATACGATAGCGCTGCTGCTTCGCTGATTGGCGCCGCTTGCATATCGGACTCCACGACCACCTTACTTTCTAAACGGCCCGTCAAAACCGGATAGCGGTCGTGCTCGATGTACGCGTGCAGCTCGCTCTCCATGCTTTCAAAGCTCATCGCAAAAGCCTGCTTAAACGCGTCTTCGAGCGGCACATTCGCCGCTATGAGTTTGAGAAAATTTCCTATCTGCGGAACTCGCTGGCTATCCTTACCGAGAATCAGGTAATGCATCAGCGCCCACGATTCAGCATAGAAAACACTTTGCTTCTCACCTTCGTTGTAATAAGGGGATTTCTCATCAACGTTGAACAGCGTGCGCAACGGCAACATTTTGGTTTCGCGCAAGAGGAACACGTGGCTGCTGATAGGACTGCCAAGCGCCACCTTGGTGTCGTCGGTAATGCTGAAGGTGCTGTAGTACTCAGCCAACCCTTCATTGAACCAAAGCGGCACATTCGGCGTGGTGTTGTTTATGAGCAGGTGGGTGTATTCGTGAAATATAACTTTGAAAGGATCCTGCTCGCCATGCACCTCGCTTGTTAGGGTGATGTAATTGACATCTTGTCCTGCTTGAAAATAGCCAGCGGTATTGGGGTTGGGTTTAAAAGGACGATAGGAATCGTCGCTCTTGAACACTATGACAGTGGTTGGCACTGGCGAGGAGTGAACTGCCGTGGGAAATAATTGTGCAAAGACTTCGCGAAACTGTTCCAGCCGCGTTCCCACCTGACGTATCTGTTTTTCGTTTGCATTGCCGATAAGCAGGAAATTTTTCGAGCGCACCGAGAGCCAATTGTCTTTGGCGGACACCCGCAGGCTCAATGGTCCCGAAGAGATCAGCAAGAGCAGAGTTGCGAGGACCAGAACAATTCGTTTCATATAGAAAATTCCTTCCGCTGAGGTTGAGGTCGCTTGCGCTCCAGGCAACGTGGTAAAGCAAACTCTTAGTTTGCGGTGGCTCGTTACTGCGCAACCTGGAGACCTGGTATCCGACTTAGACCAACAGTTTGGTTTACACGGCCGAGGTGGCGCGGTGTTCACGGTCTGAAGATCGAAGAGTCCGCCAGCCGGAATGCAAATTCAACGGTCACCCAGGTAGATGCCGGCCGGCCATCTTTCGTCGCTGGTCTAAATTGAATCTTGCAGGCCGCCCTTATTGCATTTTCTGTGAGTCCGGCCGGTAAGCCTTTCAAAACCCTGACACGCGACACCTTGCGGTCCGCCGCTAACAAAACTTTCAGCGTTACAAAACCCTGGATGCCATTGCGGCGCGCCTCGCGAGTGTAATCAGGCGCCGGCTTCTTAGTCATTTGCACCGGCTCGTCTGCTTCTTTCGCTGAGACAATGCGCTCATTGGCGTCGCTGGTCTCGAGAATTCTTGTCAGGCTGCCGTCATCGGTGCAACGGTAATCCTGATTTCTCTCTGCGGTTACTGGCGGTGCATCCGGTTGCTCGGGCTTTGGCGACTGTTTCGGTTCGTCGACCGCTGCCGGAACTGGCGACACGGTTCGTTTTGCCCGCCGCCCCGATTGGGCGTAGGTCAACGAAGCAAAAACCAGAATCGCTAGGCACAATAACGTCAACTTCATCGCGAGTGGATTGTAACAAGAGCCGCTAGAGCGTAAAAGCCAGCGCCTCGGATTAGTCAGTCCATAGCATGCAAAAGCGGGCCACTCGAAAGCGGCCCGCTCTAGTTAGTTCTTCTGAATGGTTTATTACTCTTCCGGACCAGCACAGGTTGGTCCATGCAGCGCGGGAATCTTTTGGCTGATGACCGGATAGTTTGGAGCTTCGTCAATATTGATCTGCGTCCAGTGAGCATAATTTTCCGGAACGTTAGTGTCGGCAAAGATAGCCTCTACCGGACATTCAGGAACGCACGCATCGCAATCGATACAAGTGTCGGCGTTTATGTAAAGGCGATCGGTGAGTTCATGAAAAGCTTCGACCGGACAGACAGCCGCGCAGTCGGTATATTTGCAGTCAACACATAACTCAACAACTACATAGGTCATTGGCGCATCAAGCTCCTTTTCGAATGATGGCAAATAGTCAGGCAGCAGGCGGTGGAATGTCAACAGAAAAACGCCTCGTGAATCGTAAATCGTAGACGAAGTGAACAGTAAACAGCAAACAGTGAACAGCAGGAGTATCCGCAGATTACGTGGAGGAGAGAGAGGTGTGAGCAATTGCCGCGAGCCGAAGTCAGCAGCAACTGTTCGAGTTAAGAGCGCGGGCAAGCCACCCTTCCCGACCAAGAGACATTCCAGCTTGAATTCTGAATCGTGAAATAGCGCTGAGCATCGTAGGAAACGCTGGTAAAGCCAAGCACGCTCCATTTACGATTCACGATTTAGGATTCACGACTTTCGTCAGCTTACCGCGGGTTCTTTTTTCTCAACGCTGCCTGGTCCATGGATGGTCTTATTCAAAACTGGATCGCCCTGGTAGGTTACGTGCGATGGTCCGGAAACAGTTACATCCAGTTGCTCGGCAACGTTGACGTCGACGCGCGCCACGCCCTTGGCCTGAACCACACCGCGTGCGGCGTGTAGTTTGTGCGCATCGATTTTCCCGGCGCCGTTGCTATCAATATCAATCAGCTTCGTTTCCCCAGCCACCCTAATGGTGGTGGCGCCACTGGCATCGATTTCAAACTTCTCGCTTTTTATGCCGGCGATATCGAACTTGCCTGCGCCTTTGGCCGAGATGCCTTCGAGTTCGGGCACCGAAATCGTAATTTTGATGGGATCGTTAACTGAAAAGCTGCGGTTGCTTCTGATGTGCAGCACGTTGTTGCTGACGTCAGTAGTGATCAGTGGCAGCAGGTTGTCGTCGCCTTCGATGTCGATGCTTTGTGGTTTTTGGCAAACAACATCGATGTCGAAAGCTCCCTCAGTGGCGATCGAGTTAAACGAGGCAACTTCGCGCTTTTGTTTCAGGCGCACGCCCGAACCTTTAATCTCGTCGTGAATCTGAAAATGGCAGCCGGCAACCAATGAAAGCAGCACCAACAACAAATACGTTTTTCGGTTGCTGAAAATGTGCATGATGGGGAATTACCTTTTTCCGTCCGCAGCCTTTGTTAGCGGGGTGGATCTCTGCGCGCATACTCGAGCGTTCGCGTTGTATTCTCGGTCACGCTCGGCATCGCTTCCGGTAAACCGCGCGCCTGAGCGGCCGACGCCGGAAGCAACTCGTGGGGCATTGTGGACGGTTGCGGCAGCGACGCGCGTTTGGGAGCAGGGTTGCTGATGAGTTTTGACAACTGCCGGACCAAAAAGAATTCGATTATGGACACGACGAAGAAGGTAAAGAACATGAACATGCCAACCACGTCTTCACCCAATTGCGCTTCACGCTTTAGAGTGACTGCGCCGCCCAGCATCATGCCCAGCCCGCTTACGCCAATAATGGTGATGGCTATTAAGAACGCAACGATGGCGCCTGTCCTTACGGTTGATTCGGTGGGTTGCTCTTTCAAGCTCGCGCCGCACCGATTACAAAAGCTCAAACCCGGCGTGATGGTAGTGCCACAACTGGAACAGAACATAAACGGTCCTTCCTGCGAATCTTGAAGAGAGTTCCCCGTTAAGAGAAACGGTCGCTGCAGTCGGTAAGTTTCAGATTTTAGCCCATTTAAGCTAATGTCTGCCCATCGCCCGCCAAACCCGGCGCTGGCCCGGCAGCCTACCCCAGAATCAGAGCAAAGCAAAAGCTCAATTGAACTCTGAAGCTTGAGCTTTATGATACCAATACCCACCCGCTAGCGCAGGCGGTACTGACTTCATGCCACAACATCGCTACTGAGCTTAGCCGAAAGCCCCAGGCATTCCGCACTGTGCGGGCCGCAAGACGCAATCGTTTCGCCCTTTGCCCTTTGCGGTGCGCGAATTACAATTTAAGGCGATGACTTTGATCCGAAATATTTCCGATACGGCCTTGCTGGCTGCGGTTTACCGCGCGCGGGAATCTGAACGCGTCGAACCGCTCTTCCACGACCCCTTCGCGCGGCGCCTTGCTGGTGAGCGTGGCGAGCAGATTGCCCGCTCGCTGGTCTTCAGTGAAAAGAACGCCTGGGCGTGGTTCGCCCGCACGTATGTTTTCGACCAGTTGATCACTCAACAGATTGCCGCGGGGTGTGATCTGGTAGTGAACCTCGCCGCGGGCCTCGATGCGCGTCCTTATCGTATGGCACTGCCAGCTTCCTTGAAATGGGTTGAAGTGGACTTGCCAGAGATAACCGATTACAAAGAAGAAATATTAAAGGACGAGCAGCCAGGTTGTGAGTTGCAGCGCGTGCGACTTGATCTTGCGGACGTGGAGGCGCGGCGCTCTCTGTTTAGCCGGCTCGGCGCTGGCGCGCGTCAAGCGCTGATTATCAGCGAAGGATTGATAGTTTATTTGACGGCCGAAGCCGTGGGCGCGCTTGCTGCAGACCTGGCGCGCCAGTCGTCGTTCAACTATTGGCTGTTCGACCTGGCCTCGCCGGCGCTGCTTAAGATGATGCAGAAAAAGATGGGCCAGCCGTTGGCGCAGGCGTCGGCGCCGCTAAAATTTGGGCCGGCTGAAGGTCCGGAGTTTTTCAAGGCCCACGGTTGGCAGACGCGTGAGGTGCGTTCAATGTTTCATGCGGCCGGCAGTTTGAAACGTCTTCCGCTCATGTTAAGTTTCTTTTATCGGCTGCAAAAATCCGATGCGTTCCAGGCCAACCGTCCCTGGAGCGGCGCCTGCTTGCTCGAAAAT
>JBDTTW010000191.1:0-9312 GCA_039930405.1 bacterium | reverse complement strand
AGTTCAAAGCACAAAGCACAAAGTTCAAAGCACAAAGCACAAAGTTCAAAGTCCATTGAAAAAAACTGGAAGGAAACTAGAAGCTAAGGGATGAGCAATCTTACATTCGCAATAATAAAGCCCGACGCGGTGCGCGCGGGAAACACTGGTCACATCATTCAACGAATTCTCGATAACGGTTTTAAGCTGCGCGCGATGAAGCTGATGCACCTGACACAGCCTGAGGCGGAAGGCTTTTACGCTGTACACCGCGAGCGCCCGTTCTTTGCCGGCTTAACGGAATTCATGTCGAGCGCACCCTGCGTGGTTATGGCTTTGGAAAAAGAAGGAGCCGTGAAAGCCTGGCGAGATTTGATGGGCGCAACCGATCCGGCCAAAGCCGATGAGGGAACTTTAAGAAAAGAGTTTGGCGCTTCAGTCGGCGAGAACGCAACCCACGGTTCGGATTCCGACGAAAATGCGGCCATCGAGATCGCCTATTTTTTCAGTCAGCTCGAATTAGTTTGAAGCGAACGCTGCCTATTTTGGATTGCGGCAGCTTGACGCCGCTTTGGACACTCGGAAAAAGGTTGGTTATTTCTTAAAAGAGATCGCAAGGGCAACCAAAAGCGGCGTCAAGCCGCCGCAGTCTAAACCGGCGCCGGCCGGAGCCAAACCAAAGCGCGTCAAGCCTCAACCCAGTTGGTGAAGCGCGCAGATCGAATCACCATGAAACGGTGTCCCACCTGTAATCAAATCTTTGAAGATGAGTGGTTGACTTTCTGCACTGTCGATGGCACTCCACTCATCGACACCGGTGCGCTGTACCAACCGCCCACGATTGTTGTGCCGCCACCTGTCGAGGCGCGAACAGACACGAGCCAACAGCCGAGCGCAGCAATCACTCCTGTCGATTACCAGTCGCCGCCGCAGAATATTCCCTCGCAATGGCAACCACCGCCGCCGCCGCGGACGCTGTCAGGTCCGTCGCAGAGCCTGGCCGTTTGGTCAATGGTGCTCGGGCTTGTTTCAATAACGCTTGGCTGGTGTTGTAGCTTTGGTTTGCTAACCGCGCCGGTGGCGATTGTTCTAGGTATCTACACTTTGTCGCAAATCAAGAGTGATCCCAGCCGCTACACGGGAAAGCCACTTGCCATAACCGGAATTGTGAGCGGTGGCTTGTACTTTGTTTTGCTGGCAGTGATAGTTTTGATTTACGGCCTGGGTATTTTACTTAGCGGTCTGAATAGACTCTAAAGCAGCTGACGCGGGAAGAATTAAAGTGAAACGTTGTCCCACCTGCAAACGAACATTTACCGATCCCAAGCTAAGTTTCTGCACTGAAGACGGGACTCCGCTGGCAACGGTGGTCGATGATTCGTCTGAAGAGACGTTGGTCAACCCGTCCGCCGGCAATGCTGGTCGCGCGGATGGACCAGCCGCTGCGAACCATCGAGATCAGCCCGCCTATCAACCGCCGGGTTCTTATGTGCCCCCGGCACCGTCTGCAAGACGTAAGACCTGGCCCTGGGTGGTGGGCATCCTGGCGCTTCTGCTAATTGTGATAGCTGGACTGGGAATTGCAGCGGCTGTCTTTGTGCCACGGATGTTGCGAGCGGCCGCGAACAACAATTCCGCGAATACTAATGTGCGCTCGTACCGGCCCGAGAACGTCAATGCGAACTCGAACTCGAACTCGAACACAAATACAAACGCGAACGTCATCGCAAATTCCGGCCGGGACAATGAGAATGACAACGAAGACAACTCGTCGGGATCGCCGACTAATGAAGAGGAAGCGCTGGCACAGTTGACCGACCTGGAAAATGATTGGACTGTGGCCAACATTAATGCTGACAAGAAGAAGCTGGATCGTATTCTGGCGGACGACTACGTTGGCAAGACCGGAGACGGAAAAGAACACGGCAAGGCTGAATACATCAAGACCGTAGAGCCTGACAATACCATTCAAAAATGGAATTTTGAGGACTTGAAAGTTAGTCTAACAGGCGAACGAGCGACACTTACTGGTATCATTCGGTTACAGGTGAAGGATCAGCAGCTTGCGTTTAGCTTTGTCGATAAGTTTGTCTGGCGCGATGGCAGGTGGCAGGCGACTGGGTCGGAAGTGACGCCGCTAAAGCAGTAGGCAGACGGCAGGAGCAGACGGCAGACAGAGATACGATCTCAAATTCCAGATTCCAGATTCAAAGACCACACCAAGCACCAAGCACAAAGCAAACACAAAGCACAAAGCCAAAGAACAAAAGACCAACGGACAACTGACCACTAACAACTGACAAACCGCGATGTCAATAATCACTGACGTAATTCAAACAACTAAAGCCATCATCCAGGGGATGGGCGTGACGCTGTCCTACATCCCGAAACGAAAGTGGACCGTGCAATATCCCGAGGAGCCGGTGACCGTCCAGCCGCGTTATCGCGGGCAGCATTTACTTCACGTTGATGAGCGTGGCAAGGAAAAATGCGTCGCTTGTTTTCTTTGCGCCGCCGCCTGTCCTTCCGAATGCATCTACATCATCGCCAAAGATGATCCGCGCCTGCCCGCCGATCGCATTGGGGTCGATGAGCGTTATGCCGAGGTCTACAACATCGATTACGGGCGTTGCATCTTTTGCGGTTACTGTGTTGAGGCATGTCCCAAGGACGCCATTACGCACGGTTACAACTTTGAGCTTTCGGTTTACAACCGGGCCGACCTGCTGAAGACAAAAACAGATCTGCTAATCACAACCCAGGTGCAGTCGAAAAACTACCGCGTCGCGTTTTCAGACGAAGATGTAGATTCGGAGTACAAGGAAGTGTAGTCGGGAGCCAGTAGTCAGTAGTCAGTGGTTAGTAGTCAGTCGAAGCAAACTTGGCGAACCAGTGTGGAAGTCCGACGAGCATTGATCTCTAACTAACACCTACTGACTACTGACTACTAACTACCGGCTTCCCCGCCACGATTTATGCCTGCCCAAGAACTCCATTACCGCTGGACATACGACCTGAAATCTTCTGCGGAAGAACTGTGGCCTTTCGTTTCCGACACAAATCGTTTCAACCGCGATACCGGTGTGCCCTCGGTTGAGCCAGGCAAAACTCGGCAACGACTTCGGAACGCGCGCCAGCGTCTGCGCCTGTCGCTTTACGGCATGGAGGTGGAATGGGAAGAGCAACCGTTCGAATGGATCCGGCCGTCCCGTTTTGGAGTGGCGCGCACTTACAGCAAAGGGCCAATGGTTGAATTGCGCGCGCTTGCCGAACTCACCCCGCGCGCAGCGGGCGGCACCACGCTGACTTATCAAGTTTCGATCAAACCGCGTTCGACCTTTGGCGCCCTTAGTGTGGCGCTGCAAATGAAGCTCGTCAGCGCCCGTCGCTTTGCTCGAGCCTTCAGGAACTACGATGACATGGTGGCGCGGGACCTTTCGCCAGTCGCAAACGACGCAACGGTCGAACTCAGTACGGCGGCCATCGATCGAATCGAGACTATCAAACGAAAGCTTCAGGCTGAGAATGGCGATGCTGAAATCATTGATCGACTCGCAAATTTTGTGCGGACGGCGGATGAATTTGCCATCGCGCGTATCCGTCCTTATCAACTCGCCGATGACTGGAACGTTTCGCGGCGGACGGTGCTTGAGTTATGCCTGAAAGCCACGCGCGCAGGATTACTTGATTTGCAATGGGAGCTGTTGTGTCCATTGTGCCGCGGCGCACAGGAAACCGGCAGTTCTTTGCGCGACATCAGTTCTGAACTCCACTGCGAAACTTGCCGCATCGATTTCAAAGTTAACTTTGATCGCTTTGTCGAACTAACATTTCGTCCTAACCCGTCGCTGCGACCGGTGCAGATGCAGGATTTCTGCATGGGCAGCCCGCAGCGCACGCCGCACATCGTTGCGCAGCAATTGTTGCCGCCGCAGTCAAAACGTGTTTTGAATCTGCCACTCGAACCCGGCCGCTATCGACTGCGCGCGCTGGAGCTTTCCGGAGGCATCGATGTTTCCGTCGGAGACGGTGTTGAAACAGCTAAGGTCGCAATTGCCGAATCAGGCTGGCCACACGAGCCGCTGAAGTTGGCGACGTTATCAGCGCTCGAACTTGAGAACGGGACGACTGCCGAACAGTTGTTGATACTCGAACGTCTGGCCTGGAGCGATCAGGCGGCTACCGCCGCCGAGGTCACGGCCTTGCAAACTTTTCGCGATCTCTTTTCGAGCGAAGCATTGCGCCCGGGTGAACAAATATCGGTGGGCACGTTGACAGTCCTTTTTACTGACTTGCGAAACTCCACCAGGCTTTATCGCGAGATTGGCGACGCCACTGCGTTTGGTCGCGTGATGAGTCATTTCGACGTTCTTAAAAGGGTAATTACTGCTGAAGACGGCGCGCTGGTAAAAACAATTGGCGATGCGGTGATGGCAATTTTTCGCCAGCCGGTTGCGGCGTTGAGAGCAATGTTGGCTGCGCAGGAATTCCTGGCGGCCCCGCCTGACGGCATGCCGCCGCTGACACTCAAGGCGGGAATTCACGAAGGGCCGTGCATCGCGGTTACCTTGAACGACCGGCTCGACTATTTCGGCTCGACCGTTAACATGGCGGCTCGGCTCGAAGCCCTATCGACAGGTGATGACGTGGTAATCTCTCACGCAATCTACGACGATGCCGAAGTGCGCGAGCTTATTCGCGCGGAGGAGCTGCAAGCGGTGCCGTTCGAAATGATGTTGAAGGGGTTTGACGAAGAGAGCTTTGAACTCTGGCGGGTAAGCAAGAAGAAAGATCTGGCCGCAGATTTACGGGGATGAGTTTGGCCGCGGATTTTCGCGAATACGCGCGGATCAGAATTTGAAAACGAGTAAGGGTGTCCGAACAAAACGAAAACCACAGCTTCTAGCGAGCAAGTCTTATGCATGCTGTTGTTTTTCTCCGATCCGTGTCCATCCGCGAAAATCCGCGGCAAATTAAATCTAACCAATGTCACTGCTGGAATCACGCGAAGTTTCAAAGCTCTACCAAATGGGCAGCACGAGCGTGACCGCGCTCGACAATGTCTCTTTGAAAGTTAACGAAGGCGAGTTCGTCGCCATCCAGGGAACTTCCGGCTCTGGAAAAAGCACGCTGCTGAATATCGTGGGCGGCTTGGACCACCCCACCAGCGGTGAGGTCTTTTTCAACACCAAGCCGCTTGGCCCATTCAGCAAACGCGAGATGGCCCGCTACCGGCGCTACTCGGTCGGCATGATCTTTCAAAACTTTAATCTGATTCCTACCATGAACGCGCAGGAAAATGTCGGCCTGGCGCTGGCGTTCGGTGGTTTGCGCGGCAGTCAACGAAGCAACAAAGCAAGCGAGTTGCTGGATCGTGTGGGACTGGGCGGTAGGTTGACGCACCGGCCGGGCGAACTCTCGGGCGGTGAACAACAACGAGTCGCCATTGCGCGAGCGCTGGCAAACAATCCGAAGGTGCTGTTGGCGGATGAGCCAACTGGAAACCTTGATTCGACCCGCGCTCACGAATTGCTGGAGTTGTTGCGACACATGGCAACTGGCGATGCCTTGACGGTGCTGATGGTCACACACGATCGCGAGCTGGCCACCAGCTTTGCGGATCGCATTATCCAGATGAAAGATGGCAGAGTAGTGGAGGAAGGCGGAAGGATGAAGGATGAAGGATGAAGGCGGAAAGATGAACCGCCTGTCAAGCTTAGTCATCTCAAGAAGACCTGCTTGTTGTTTTGTTCATCCTTCCGCCTTCCGCCTTCATCCTTTCTATCCCCCCTGTGAGGTGTAACGATGTCTATTAATGCTGAAGAGATGACGCTCGAAGCGCTGCGGTCTGTACCTTTGTTCGGATCGCTCGACGACCAGGCTGCTATCGACCTGCGCGAATTGCTAACTGTCGAAGATATTGGCGCGGGCACGCAACTGTTTCATAAAGGCGACAGCGGCGATGCGATGTACTTGATCGAGAGTGGCCGCATTCGCATCAGCATTACGGACCAGGACGCGCAGGAAGTGACTCTGGCTGATTTGGCGCAGGGTGATTTCTTTGGTGAGATGGCGATAATCGATGGCCGCAAGCGCTCGGCGGATGCACGCGTCATCCAGGACGCGCGGTTAGCAATCTTGTCGCGGCCTTCATTTCTCAGTTTTGTACGCGATAATCCGAATGTGGCGTTGGAAATGTTGAGCGCACTGAGCGAGCGCTTACGACGCACCGACGAGTTGTTGCGTTCGCGCGCGTCGCGCAATGTCAACGAAGAACAACGACTACGCGCGACCGTAGCCGATCGCGCCGCCGATATGATTGCCGAGTTTGGCGGCAGTTGGAAATTCATTGGCGTTTCCATCGCCCTGATCCTACTCTGGATCTTTTTCAACTCCTACATCCTCTTCAACGGCTTCGATCCGAAGCCCTATCAGATGTTGAACCTCGTCCTGGCGGTTATTGCCGGAATGCAGGCGCCAATCATCATGATGTCGCAAAATCGGCAGGGCGAAAAAGATCGCCTGCGCGCAGACCTGGATTACCGAGTAAATCTAAAAAATGAGTTGTCGCTCGCGGAAGTATTGCGTCGGCTCGACGTACTGGAAAGCGAGCGCTTGCCGAAATTATTTGAAGAGCAGAACGCGAAAATTGCACAAGTCCAAAGTCCAAAGCCCAATGTCCAAAGTCAGGGAACGAACCTGTGACGCGAGGCTCAAGTTCATCGTCCAAGCTTCAGCTTGGGTTCACTCCAAAGTAACAACCTGGAGGTTGAACTCTGAACTGTTTGAATGACGATTTGACTTTGGACTTTGGACATTGGACTTTGGACTAATTAGCGATGATTCAAGCGATATTTTTTGACTTTAACGGCGTCATCATCGATGACGAGCGATTGCAGATGGCGGCGTATCAGGAAGTCCTGGGCGAGCACTCGATTGATCTGACAGAAGCAGATTATTTCGGCGCGCTGGGCATGGACGACAAGACATTTGTGCGCGCAGCGTTTGCGCGGTCGAACAAAGTATTGACGGATGAGGCGCTCGGCAACGTGCTCTCGGCCAAGGGCGTGCGGCACCGCAAGTTGATTGCAGATGAGTTGCCGTTGTTTCCCGGCGTGGTCACTTTTCTGAAGGCGGCGTCGCGCATTTATCCACTGGGTCTGGTAAGCATGGCCAGCCTGAACGAGATTAGTTACGTGCTTGAGCGCGCCAGGCTGCAATCACTGTTTGCCGTGATCGTGAGTGCGGAAGACGTGACAGTGTGCAAGCCGGCGCCGGACTGTTATCGCATCGCGCTGGAAAAACTAAATGAGCGCCGCCGAAGTGACCGCCAACTGCCGTTAACCGCGGTCGAGTGCCTTGTTGTTGAAGATTCGCCGCCTGGCATTGAATCCGGAAAACAAGCAGGCATGCGCACGCTTGGCGTAACGAACACGGTCGCCGAAGGCGCGCTGCGAGCGGCGGGCGCTGATGTTGTTACTGCGAGTCTTGCGGACTGGAACGTAGATGCTGTGAGGCATGTTTTTAACTAGAAGATTGGTTTTTGGTTTTTGGACTTGGTCTTTGTACTTTGTGCTTTGAGCTTTGTGCTTTGTGCTTCGTTCCAGCTCGAAGCGCGGAACCTGCGATCCAGGTTTCAAAGTGCAAGGCAAATTTAGAAAGTACAAAGGACAAAGTACAAAGTACAAAGCACGCACACAGTTCAAAGACCAAAGACCTATTTAGATGAACTTTCTCGACATCCTACAATTGGCTTTTCGAAACTTGCGCCAGGCGAAACTGCGCGCGCTGTTGACGACGATGGGTGTGATTGTCGGCGTGGCGGTCATCGTCACCATGGTTTCATTTGGTTTGGGTCTGCAGCAGAACATGTTAGCGCGCTTTGGAGCGCTCGATCTCTTTAACGAGATAACAGTCTTTGGCCGCAGCCTTACTAATTTGGCAACTGCGGGTTTCGATCGACAGACCGGGCGGACCAACGAAGGTGGCGAGCGTCGTGGGCCGCGCCTGAAGCCCGACAAAACCCCCACCCGCATTCTCGACGATGCGGCGATAGCCGAGATCGCAAGAATTCCCGGCGTCGCCTACGTGCAACCGACCATCAGTTTGTATGTTTACACGCGGGCCAATGGCCACGTGCGATTTGAACCGGCGGCCGGCGCTTCGGTACCCAACGGCTCATCGCGTTTCAAAACTTTTCTGGCCGGCGGAATGATAAGTTCGCCCGATGCGGATGAGGCGATAGTTACTGACAGTTTCACCGAAGACTTTGGCTTCGAAAAACCGGAAGACGCAGTTGGCCAGGCGATAGAGTTTCTTGCGCCCCCAACGAATCCAAACGAAAAGAGCAAGACTGAACCGAGCCAAGCTCAAGAAGAAGGACCAGCGAATTTTTTTGGTATTCCACTCGACGAGCCAGGCACGACCGACGCAGCGCAAACAGAATTGGTGGCGCGTAAGTTTCGGATTGTCGGCGTGCTCGATCTCCATTTGAAAGAAGGACCGGGGCAGGGCGGAATGGTGGGCCTGCTTCCCGGCGCGGCGATTTATGTTCCCGTGCGCGCGGCGCGGCAGTGGGCGCTGGAACATCGTGGGCCCATGAGCCAGGTGGCGCTCGCGCTGGCTCGCCAATCGGGATCGTTGAACGAGTCCGAGGCCGAAGGCTATGACGCTGCAGTAATTCGTGTAAGCGATCCGGTGGCGCTGACAGATGTGCGCAAGCGGCTGACTGATTTGGGATTCGGAAGCTTTTCGATCGTCGATCAAATTGAGCAAATCAAAACGGTGTTTTTGATAATCGATTCGGCATTGGGGCTGTTGGGCGGCATCTCGCTGCTGGTTGCGTCGTTTGGGATTGCGAACACGATGATCATGTCGATCCTCGAACGCACGCGTGAGATTGGCATCATGAAAGCGATCGGCGCGGAAGATCGCGAGATCAAATTGATCTTCTTTTTTGAAGCGGCGGTAATCGGAGCATGCGGCGGCGTGATTGGCGTCCTGGCTGGTTGGGGCATGACCGCATTGGCCAACCGGCTGGCTTATCGCTTTATTTTGAAACCGCAAGGCGCGTCATTCATCGACTTCTTTTCTTTGCCGCCCTGGCTGTCGGCGAGCGCGATCGCATTTGCGCTGGTCGTTTCTATTCTGGCGGCGCTCTATCCCGCGGCTCGTGCGGCGCGCATCGATCCGGTGCGGGCGCTGCGTCATGACTGAAGGCAGTCAGCAGGAGCAGTCAGCAGGAGCAGTCGGCAGGAGCAGTCGGCAGGAGCAGGTCAGCAGGAGCAGTCGGCAGGAGCAGTCGGCAGGAGCAGTCGGCAGGAGCAGTCGGCA
>JBDTTW010000190.1:0-7142 GCA_039930405.1 bacterium | reverse complement strand
AGGCACTAGAAAAACGACCGACGGTCCAGGTGGGCGATCCCTTTCTGGAAAAGCTTTTGCTCGAAGCGTGTCTCGAGGCAATGCGCAGCGGCGCGGTCGCCGGCATTCAAGACATGGGCGCCGCGGGACTGACTTCATCGTCGTGTGAAATGGCAGCGCGCGCGGGCACAGGCGTGGAGATTGATCTGACTTTAGTGCCGCAACGCGAAGAAAATATGACTGCCTACGAGATGATGCTTTCAGAGTCTCAAGAGCGAATGGTCATCGTGGCACACTCCGGACGCGAGCGCGAAGTGATCGACATCTTCCGCAAGTGGGACCTTGATGCAGTCGTCATCGGGCGCGTGCGCGCAGGCCATAACATGCGCGTGCTGCATAACGGCGAGACCGTGGCGGACATCCCGGTGGCCGCGTTAACTGATGAAGCGCCGTTATATGAACGGCCGATGGTGAAGCCCGCAAGTCCAAAGTCCAAAGTCCAAAGTCCAAAGTCGGCAGACCAGACCAGAGACCAGCGGGACAAAGAACAAAGTACAAAGCACGAAGTTCAAAACCAGAATGACGCATTGCGAACATTATTAGCTTCGCCAAATCTCGCTTCGAAACAATTTGTTTACCGGCAATACGATCACATGGTCAGGACGAACACGGCGGTGCTGCCGGGCGCCGACGCTGCCGTGGTGCGCATTAAAGAAACGCGGCGCGCGCTGGCGCTGACGCTGGATGGTAACGGCCGTTATTGCGCCGCGAATCCACGCGAAGGCGCAAAGCTGATTGTCGCCGAAGCCGCGCGCAACGTCGTTTGTGTTGGGGCCCGCCCGCTGGCCATTACGAACTGTCTGAACTTCGCCTCGCCAGAACGCCCGGAAGTGATGTGGTCCTTCTCGGAAGTTATTGACGGCATGGCCGAAGCCTGCCGCGCCTTCAACACGCCGGTCGTTTCCGGCAACGTTTCGTTCTACAACGAAACAGAAGGCCGCGGCATTCTGCCAACTCCGGTGATTGGCATGATTGGCCTGATGGAAGACGTACGCCTGGTGGTCCAGCCAGGATTCAAACAGCCGCAAGACCTAATCGCGCTTTTGGGAGTCACTGCCGACGATCTTTCCATTAGCGAATACGCGACGGTGATCGATGGCGTCTCGACAGCGGAAATGATTGCGAATGGTTCGGTGCCGCAAATTGATTTGCAGGTTGAGCGCGCAGTGCAGAACGCCTGCCTCGCGGCCGCTGAAGCAGGATTGCTCCGTTCAGCTCACGATTGTTCCGACGGTGGTCTCGCGGTAGCGCTGGCGGAGTGTTGTTTCTCTTCACTGAACCGCCCGGCGCTGGGCGCGGATATCTCTTTACCGGACCCACTTGCTGTCGCCGCTACGCTCTTTAGCGAATCACCCTCGCGCATCATCATCAGTTTCGCTGCTTCTGCTCGCGCCGAGATCGAAAACATCGCGCAGCGCGAAAATTGTCCGCTGACGCTGATTGGTGAAGTGGGTGGTGAGAGTCTGCAAATAAAAGTAGGCGACGAGACAGTAGTATCCACGCCGGTTGCAGAACTGGAAACTGCCTGGCGCGGTTCACTGCCGAAAACACTTGAAGCTGAAGTGATGGCGGCGGGACGAGAGTAGTACTGTCGGCAGGAGGCAGGAGCAGACGGCAGTGTGCGCCAGCTGACCAGAGCGCTACCTGCCCACTGTCCCTGCCGACTGCCGACTGAACCAAATGCACCCGGTAATCTACCTCAACAAAGTGATGCTGGAAGCGACGAAGGCGCGCGTGGCGCCGGTGTCTTCGGCAATGCTTTATGGCCGCGGCGTGTTCACGACCGTGGCGATCTACGACGGCAAACCGTTTCTCTGGTCACAGCATTGGCAACGACTCAAGGACCACGCCCAGCGTCTGAACATCGATTGCGCCGGCGCCAACGAACGCAACGTTGGTGAAGCAGTTAGAAAACTACTGACTGTCAATCAGGTGAAGGACGGGCGCGCGCGCGTGGTTCTGCTGGCGCGCAGTGGTCGCGACGTCTGGCGAGCACAAAAGGAAAGCACGCGCAAAACTGATTTGCTGATCATGACCAGCGAAGCCCAGAAGATTTCGCGCGTTGGTGTGTCGCTGGCCGTTTCGCCTTATCGTTGCAACACGTTCTCGCCGCTGGCCGGCATCAAGAGTCTGAATTATCTGGACCAGATGCTCGCCTGGGAAGAAGCGCAGGCGCGCGAGTTTGATGAAGCAGTGATGCTCAACGAGCGTGGGGAAATCGTTTCCGCTACCATGGCCAATATTTTCTGGGTTCGAGCAGGAACGATCCACACGCCCGCTTTAAGCACGGGCACACTCGCCGGCGTTACCCGCGAAGCAATTATCGAGCTGGCGGCGAAACAATTCATTCCTTTGATCGAAGGCGTGTACGAGTTGGCTGACTTAACGGAAGCTGAAGAAATATTTTTGACTTCCGCCAGTTACGGCGTCGCGCCGGTGACCACATTCGACTTTAGGCGATACTCGATTTTGGACGGCAGCGTGTTTCGCCGACTAGCGGCAGGTTTCAAAGAACAGGCCTCGCAAAGTTAACGATTATTTGGAATGCGGCGGCTTGACGCCGCTTTTGCCTAAGCCCAATCGTCTCGTGATTTCTTTAGGAAATCGCTAAAGTAACTTGAAAAGCGGCGTCAAGCCGCCGCAGCCCAAACTAAGGCGGCGTCGAGCCGCCGCACTCCAAATCGGACGAAATCTTCATTGCCTAACCTCGCCTGATGAGAGTACAGTACGCCCAACTCATGAAGCGCCCGTTGCCACCACATTGCCTCGCCATTTGCCTTCTGAGGCCTGTAGTTGTCCGGATCTACATCGCTAGCTGAACTCGACGAATAGGAGAAGCTCGAAGCGGTCTTCGCAGTTGAGATTGATTCTAATGCGCGAGCAATTACACACAGCCATTCCCCGAACTGCAAAAGCGCGTAAGCGTGTGCTGGTGGTGAATTGCTATTTTGATGATTCACGTCAGCCAATTCGTCGTACCACCAAGATCCCGCAGGCTGTCGGTCCGATTTATCTCGCCGGCGCTTTCGCGCGCGAACTGTGCGACGTGCGCTGCTACACCGAACTGGCGAGTGGCCCGCTCGAAGATGAGCAGTTGCTTTCGTGGCCTGACATGTTGGTGCTGACCGGACTGACAAATAGCTTTGATCGCATGTTGCACCTCACTGCTTATGCGCGCACGAAAAACCCCAAAATCATTGTCGTTGCCGGTGGGCCACCAGTGCGTTCGCTGCCGCTGCGCTCCGAAAAAGTTTTTGACTATGTCTGTCTCGGCGATATTGAAGAGCTGCGCGAAGTGATTACGGAAGCGTTCGGATCGGAATATGTGGCCGAGACAATGATCCCGCGTTATGACCTCGCTTACTGGCTGGGCCGCATTGGTTACGTCGAGACCACGCGTTACTGCAACTTTCGTTGCTCGTTCTGTTCGTTGACGGCTGAAGGTCGCGGTTACCAGACCTACGATCTGGATTACATTCGGCGGCAAATCCTGGCGTCCGGCAAACGCAACCGCATGTTCTTTCTCGACAACAATTTTTACGGCAGCGATCGCCATCACTTCAAAGCCAAGCTGAACCTGATTAACGAGCTGCGCGCGGCCGGCCAGTTTAATCAATGGGGCGCGCTAGTCACCAATGACTTTTATGCTCGCGACGAAAACCTGCAATTGATAAGAGAGGCGGGCTGCGAACTGTTGTTCAGCGGCTTGGAATCTTTTGATAACGATTGGCTGCGCAATTTCAACAAGCTGCAAAACACCAAAGCGCCGCAGGTTGAGATGATTAGCAAGTCGCTGAACGCCGGCGTGGTTTTCAGTTATGGGTTGATGGTTGATGTCACGACTCGCAGTGTTTCAGATTTGCGGCGCGAGTTGAATTTCATTACCGCCACGCCGGAAATCACCGTCCCTTCGTTTGTGACTTTATCGATTCCGCTCTTAGGCACGCCTTATTTTTACCAGTGCCTGGAGCGACGCAGCATTCTGCCAAACACCAAATTGCGGGACATGGACGGCACGACCGTCATGCAGAGCTCCGTCGATCCGATTGCTGAAGTGGTTAAGTTTGTCGATGACATCCAGAGCATGAAAGGTTTTCACGGCCGGGTGGTAAAGCATGCCGCGCGTTTCGCGAAGATCTATCACTCAAAACTGACAAACATGCAGATGATACTGGCGGTCGGCGCCGGGTTGCTGGTTTGCGCGCAGCCACTGACGACTTCATTCACGGCATTCGGTTGGGCAAAGAAACGGCCGCGGCCGCGTACTTACATCAGCTCGACTGAACCGTTGGACCACATGTACACGCCGGCGTTTCGCGTGGACTCGCGTTTTGAAAGTTACTTCCAACCGACCATGGTGACTGACGCCGCAGGTGAGTTGCATGAAGACATTCTGACGTCAGGGCTGCTGAAGGACAGGACTAGCGAAAAGCGGGCCGTAGCCCAGGCGGTATAAGGGTCGCTTCGCGGCTTTGCCGCCTCCCGTGCGGAAAGGCTCTGCCTTTCTGGCAATCTTCAAATCTATTTGAGTGCCTCCTCCGATTTCACGAGGCGTAGCCTCAAGAATCTAAAGACCGTTATCGGAAAGGCGGAGCCTTTCCGCACAGACTGCGGCAAAGCCGCTCTGGATTCCGTTTGCACTACTTCGTTGTAGTCGCGCGTCTTTCACGATCCCGCAACATGCGATGCAGAATCTTCCCCGCCGGACTCTTGGGAATTTCACTGACAAACTCTACCAGACGAATGCGTTTATAAGGCGCGACGCGCTCTGACACGAATTGAATGATCTCTTCACCAACCGCCAGCGTCTTTAACACCACAAAGGCTTTGGGAACCTCGCCATGTTTCTCGTCGGGACTGCCGACGACTGCCGCGTCGGCGATTGCCGGATGGGTCAACAGGACGGACTCAAGTTCGGCGGGCGCTACCTGCCTGCCACCGACTTTGATCAACTCCTTAATACGATCGACGACAAACAGGCGGCCTTCCTCGTCGCAGTAGCCAATGTCGCCGGTGCGCAGCCAGCCATCCGGCGTAATTATCTCTTGCGTAGCCGCGGAATTTCCGAGGTAGCCTTTCATTACTTGCGGGCCGCGCACCCAAATTTCTCCTTCGTCGTTGGCGCCAAGTTCCGCGCCGTTGTTGTAATCAACAATTTTGCATTCGGTGTTAGGCAAACAAAAACCTACCGAACCGGGTTTGTGGGTTTTGGGATCCGGCAAGCTGGCGTGTGAGAGCGGGCTTACTTCCGTCATGCCATAGCCGTACCTGATCTCGCAGCCAAGACGCTGCGAACAATCCTGAGCAATCTTGTCGGATAGCATCGCCGCGCCACAGTGAATCAAGCGCAACGCCGACAGATCGTACTGATCCACCTGGGGCGCGCGCGACAGCGTCAGCACCAACGGCGGCACCAGCGGCGCGACTGTAACTTTGTATTGCTCCAGCATTTGCAGAAATTGATCGAGATCGTAACGCGGCACCGTTACGATGGTGGCGCCTTCACTTAGTCCCAGGTTCGCGACGATGTGCAAGCCATAAAGGTGATACATCGGTACGACACAGATCATTGTGTCGTCGCGGGCGAATGCCTCGTTGGCCTCCATCAACCTGAGCATCGCCACCAAATTCCGATGCGTCAGCATGACGCCCTTGGGAAATCCGGTGGTGCCGCTGGAGTAAGGCAGCGCCGCGAAATCTTCATTCACAGCAATCGTCGTCTTGTTCGCCAACGGCGCTGTTGTCAGCAACGAAGCAAAGGAAATCGCGTTCTCGGTCTCGCCAATCGCGAAAAGTTTTGTGATGCCGGCCGCCTGGGCCACCGCTTGTGCCTTTTCCCTAAGCTGCGTAATTGTGAGCAAGTAGCGCGCGCCCGAATCCTTAAGTTGTCTGATTATCTCCTCGTCGGTGAACAGCGGCGGCACCATAGTCGTTGCCGCGCCGAGGCTGGCGACAGCATGGAATGCGAGGGGAACTTCGGGAAGGTTCGGACTGTAAATCGCGAACACTTCACCTTTTTTGACGCCATGATTGGCGAAACCCGCGGCCAGCCGGCTAATTAAATCCGGCAGTTGCGCATAGGTGTAGGTGCGCCCGGTTGGTCCATCGATCAGGGCGGGTTTGTTACCGAGACTGGTCGCGTTCCGCAGCACGTACTCGGTGAGCGTCGAGTCGGGAATGTCGACCGGAGCGTGAGGGCTTTTGAAGATCATTTGATGTTTACTCCAAAGGTATTGAGGGTCAAACTGGTGTAGCTGGGACGTTGCAAAAAAGTCGAAATGCTACTCACTTTTGATTATTAGAAACTGAATAACGCTGAAAGCGTTCGCCAATTCCAGCCCAGGCTTGCGCTTTGGCAACCCTGGGAAGGCGCGTTCCATTTCTCGAAGAAGCAACTCCGAAGGAGTTGCGTCGGGGCTTCTTAACCCACAAAAACCACGCAACCCTTTCAGGGTTGCGAAACAATCGGTTCGGGCATTTTTGAACCCCAGGGTTTCAAAGCAAACCCCGGGCTGACATTAGCCAACGCTTTCAGCGTTAAGCGATTTTTGGACGCACGCATGAATTTCGACTTTTTTGCAAAGCAGTGGAGTTGGCAGCGCCCCCGAGTCATTCAACTCCGCCGGCGAATGGTTCATCGCGTTCTTTTACCGCTTGCTTGAATCCGACTTCAGCGGCGCGCTGCTGGAATGCATAGCCTTCCTTCGTATGCCGCGCGACACCATCGAAAAGCGTGCCCAGCATTTGTGAAGCTTGCAGACCCTGGCCCAGCAGCGTTTGGTTGATCAAGAGTTTCATCATCACCAACTGATTGATCGGTAGCTTTGCTACGCGCTCCAACAAACTCTCAAACTGCTCATCAAGCTTAGCTGCAGGCGCCGACTCAGTTGCCAATCCCCATTCCGCTGCCTGCTTGCCGGTCAGACAATCGCCGGTGAAGAGCAAGCGTTTCGCTTTCGCTGCCCCAATTCGATAAGCCCACAACGCCGTGGTGGGCACGCCCCAGGCGCGCGCCGGCGGATAACCAATTGAAGCGGTGTCCTCGATAATTAGCAGGTCGGAACAAAGCGCCATGTCCGTGCCGCCAGCAACGCAAAAGCCGT
>JBDTTW010000189.1:0-4409 GCA_039930405.1 bacterium | reverse complement strand
TCAAAAAGTCGTACCACTCAAAAATCGTGTCCTGGTTCGAGTTCATGAAGCAGGTGCACGTCTGAATGTCGAGCTTCGGATATTCTTTCTTGATTGTCTGGAGTTGGCGCGCCGTGTCAATCGCGATGTCCCACGAACCTTCCTTCTGCCGAATCTTCTCGTGCTGGTGTTTCAAGCCATCAATGCCGAGTGCGACCGTCACGTTCAGATTCGGACACTCTTCGAGAATCCGCGTGATGTCCGGAAAGATTCGTTTTTGAATCTGACCGTTGGACATGATGTAGATCGATTCCAGCTTGTTGTTCGTGTAGAACGCCTTGGCGATTTCCGGCAGATCCTTACGCGTGAATGGTTCGCCGCCGGCCAAAATCAGCACGCCAAGATTTCCGCCCAACGTCTCGGAAATTCTTTCAATCTCGTGCGTCTTCATCTGCAACTTTTTGCGCGGGCGATCGTCCAGCTCATCCGTAAAGAAGCAGTGCGTGCAGCGCATGTCGCAGACTGAAGTGACGAGAATGTTCAATAAAATTGGCGAAAACGGCTGACCAACAGCCAACTTCGCATAACGCTTTAAGAGTTCTTTAGTAGTAAAGTCCATTTCAACCTCAATTAATAACGCACATCCTTTGATGCGAAACAAAGATTAACAGATAAGACCTTTTTAACGTAACCCGATTTTGCGAATGTAAAAGTTTTGTATTAGTAGCATAGGCAAACACAGACTGAAGTCTATGTCACTAATCACAGACTGAAGTCTCAACCACTAAGACACGCCGGCGCGTTCGCTGCGACTGGGAATGCCCAACGCGCGCATGCGGCGGTACAGGTGGCTGCGGTCGACGCCCATCAGTTCCGCCGCGCGCGAAACGTTCCCCTCCGCTTCATCCAACTTCCTTTGAATGAACTCACGGTGATAGGCGTCGGTCGCTTCTTTAAACGAAGGGAATCTAAACGAGGTGGCAGGCGCTTCGTCTTTGCCGTGCGGCGGCAGATCGGCGGCCATGACTTTGATTCCCGGATTCATGATTACGACGCGCTCAATCGTGTTCCTCAACTCGCGCACGTTGCCCGGCCAGGAATAGTTTTGCAGCTCTTCAATCGCGTCAGACTCAAACTGCTTGGGAATCTTTCCGTAGGCTTGCGAAAAGTTCTGATTAAAGAAATCAACCAGCAGTGGCACATCCTCCAGCCGTTCGCGCAGTGGTGGCAGCTCAAACGGAATAACGTTTAGCCGGTAAAACAGATCCGGGCGAAACTTTCCCTGTTCGATCTCAGCGTCCAAACGTTTGTTGGTGGCCGCAATTACGCGCACGTCGACTTTCACTGAATTGCCACTGCCCACCGGTTCGAACCGTTGCTCCTCGAGCACGCGCAACACTTTTGCCTGCACGTTGGCGCTCATGTCGCCAATCTCATCGAGAAAAAGTGTCGCGCCGTCGGCCAACTCAAACTTGCCCTTCTTTGCCGAGGTCGCGCCGGTGAAGGCGCCTTTCACGTGGCCAAACAGTTCGGACTCGATCAGCTCTTCGGGAATCGCAGCGGAGTTTACTTCGATAAACGGGTCGCCGGCCCGTCGCGACTTGGCATGAATCGCGCGCGCTACCAATTCTTTGCCGGTGCCTGACTCGCCGTAAATCAAAACCCTGCCGTCGGTGGGCGCGACTACTGCAATCTGTTTGCGCAAAGCGCGCATCGCCACCGAGTCTCCGACCATCTTGTAATCGTGGGCCAGTTCGGCTGACAGCTCGGCATTCATCAATTCCAGGCGCTGTTGCTTTAGCGCGTTGCGCACAGTCAGCAAAGTTTTTTCCAAAGAGAGAGGCTTCTCGATGAAATCAAAAGCGCCCAGCTTGGTGGCCTTGACCGCGGTTTCAACGTTGCCGTGACCAGAAATAATTACGACTGCTGCATCTGAGCCGGCAGCGCGCAATCGTCGCAGCGTTTCCAAGCCATCGATGCCCGGCAGCCACACGTCGAGCAAGACGCAACTATATGCGCGCTTCTCGAGCGCGCTGAGACACTCTTCGCCGGTCGCCACCGCCTCGACAGCGAACCCTTCGTCTTCCATCACGCCACGCAACGTGTCGCGAATGCCGGGTTCGTCGTCAACAATTAGAATTGAATGCATTGTTGGTTGGTTGTTGTCAGTTGTTCGTTGTCAGTTGTTCGTTGTCAGTTGTTCGTTGTCAGTTGTTCGTTGTCCGCGGTCCAAATCTGGAATCCGGAATCTGGAATTTTGAAATCAGTTCTCTTGATCTTTGATCTTTGATCTTTGATCTTTGGTCTTTGGTCTTTGGTCTTTGTTCTTGGTTTTTCGTTCTTTGTTCTTTGTTCTTGGTTTTTCGATCTGCCGTCTGCTCCTGCCGTCTGCTCCTGCCGTCTGCTCCTGCCGTCTGCCCCTGCCTTCTGCCTTCTGCTTTTATCCACCCACCGCCGGCAGTTCAATTACAAACCGCGCGCCCCGCGGGTAGTTAGCTTTGGCGCGAATGCGCCCGCCATGCTCCAAAATTATTCGTTGCACGATCGCCAACCCCAGTCCCGTTCCGCCACCGCGCGTCGAAAAGTACGGCTGAAACAATCTTTGAAAGTCGGCCGGGCGAATTCCGTGTCCTGTATCAGCAACTTCCGCGGTCAAAATACTTCGCTGCTCATCAAAATGTGTGGTGATAGCGATCCGCTTCTCGCCCTCCACGTTTGCCAGCGCGCTGATCGCGTTGTCAATTAAGTTTACAAAGACTCGTCGCAACTGTTCTCGATCCAGCATGGCTGCCGGAAGTTGTTCGTCCAGCACCGCCTCCATCGTCACGCCATCAAGCCGCTCATCGTAAAGTGAAACTGCCTGCCGCGCGACTTCATTCAAATCCGCCAGTTCGGGCCGCGCGAGCGGCAGGCGCGCAAAATGTGAAAACTCGTCAACCATCGCTTTCAGCCCGGCAACTTCACGAGTAATAGTTTCCGTGCATTCGTCGATTACTTCGGCCACATGCTTTTCTTCGGCCGCGCGAGTTCCATTGGTATTGGATCCGTTTTGCGATCCATTTTGTTCGCTGCTGCGCCGGTAGCTTTTGGCAATGCGTTCCGCCGAAAGCTGGATCGGGGTCAACGGGTTCTTGATCTCGTGAGCCATGCGTCGAGCAACTTCGCTCCACGCGGCTGCTTGCTGCGCCGCAAGCAGTTCCGACAAATCTTCGACGACTAGCACAACGCCTCGCTTTTCCGCGCTGACCGCCCGCAACGCGGTAGCCGTCAGGGCGACCGGAAGCACCTGTTCGCTGGCCGCGCCCGCGAGTTGGGCCTGCTCACTGGCCTGCCCCGTTCGTCGCGCGCGCCGCACTAATCGATCCATCACGCGCCAGTTTTCCGGTGCAATCAATTTCTCAAGGCGCCGTTCACCATCTGCCGGAGCGGGCAGGCTCAACATGCGCGTTGCGGCCGCATTAATCGTCGTCACGCGATCGTTTTCGTCAAGAGAAACCACGCCGGTTGAAAGCGATTCGAGCACTGTTTCAATGTAATCCCGGCGTTCTTCAAGGGTCAGATTTTTCTCGCGCAGAGCCGCCGAGCCCGCTTCAATCCGCGAACGATTGTCTTCGAGCTGCGACGTCATCTGATTGAACGAGTCTGCCAACAGCGCCAACTCGTCTTCCGCAATCGTACTCACGCGGTGACTGAGGTTGCCGCGAGCGATTTCGTCGGACGCTTCGGCCAGCGCCCTGATCGGTGTCGCGATGCCACGCGCGAGATAGATTGCGACCCAACTGGAAACGAACAACAACATCAAGGTCATCAAGCCCAGCGTCGACAAACCAAGCAGGCGCACTCTGCGTTGGCGCTCTACCAATTTTCGATACTCGCCCTGCGATCCCGTGATTCGGTCGTTTAAATCATTGGCGGCGCGCCGCTCCGGCGCTACGATCAACTGATTACCGTCGGCGAGTTGAACGGTGACCGCATCAAAGTCTTTCCCGTCAGCCAGGCTATCGTTATCACCTCTCAACGAGCGTGCCTTGGAAAGAAGTTCACTCAGCTCGGAATTCTCAGCGGCGGTCAATGGTTTGGTACTGCGCGCTTGCACCTGGCCATTGGCGTCAACGATCTCCACCGCTGCCAGTTGTCCCTTCGCTACAACCCGGTCGAGCGTCTGTTGCCTGTCAGAGTCTGATTGCGGATTCAAGACGACCGCCAACAGCGACGCAGTATCGCGCAGGCTCCTTGTCTGGGCGTCCGCTGCTTCGCGCTGCACTTCCTGCGCTTCGTTAACAACCCGCTCCGGCAAACTTCCAAACCATTTTTCGAGCGAGCGATTCAGAAACAGATAAGAGAACGAGGCCATTGCGATGATCGGCAGAAAACTGATCGCAATGAAGTAGACCAACAAACGAGTCTTGATTTTGGAACCTAATAGCCTC
>JBDTTW010000188.1:0-7944 GCA_039930405.1 bacterium | reverse complement strand
CGGCGCAGGTTGGGCATGGTTGGCGGCTTGGTTCCTAGCGGCGGTCAATTCTGGGTCGGTCAAGCTTCATACCTGACCTCGCTGCCAAATCTCTTCGGCGTCAGCGATACCAGTTCCCCTGGCGGGTTGGCAGCAATTAGCCGCGCTGCCCTGGTCTTAGCAGACAAATTGGCACCCCGCAGATGAATTAAAGCTTGCAAAACCATATTGTATAGTGTATATAGGCACTCAACACTATGTACATTACCGTTGACGAAAAGGACCGCAGGCCCATCTATCAGCAGATTGTTGATGAGATCAAGGGGCTCATAGCGACCGGCGAGCTGGCTCAGGGCACCTTCTTGCCGCCGGTGCGGCAAGTGGCAGCCGACTTGGGCGTCAACCTGAATACGGTCGCCTTTGCCTATCGTCGGCTGCAGCATGACGGCTTGGTCAAGGTGCGGCATGGAGCCGGCGCTTTGGTCATCTCGCGAGTCCTCACCGAGCCCATAGGAGATCAGTCACGCAGTCAACTGACTGCAGCGTTGACTCATTTGGTGCTGTCTGGCTTGAAACCCAGCGAAGTGAGGAATCTGGTAGATGAAGAGTTGCGACGGCTCTATGCCGACGCAGGATAGTCTGCTGTTAGGGCGTATCCACTCGGCGCGGTGGTCCTGACGGCAGCATGTCACGGGATCGCACCGGCGCTTCCGACATAGGACGAGGGACGTTATTAGAGCTGCCCGCTCCCGCGCCGCCACCTGCACCGCTTCCAGCGCCACCTCCAGAACCCGAACCAGACACTGGAGTCCAACCTACTGACGACGGCCCCGTGATTCCGTAGATGATTCCATAGAGCGAGCTACTGTACGACGTCCCATAAGGAGACCCCCACCCATACGCGAACGGGAAAAACGTATAACAGCCGCCAATCGCGTCATAGAGCCAGAAGCCCGTTCGGCCACCGAAATTCGCTTGCCATTCACTGCTGCGGTAAGACGCTAACAGCGTGAATACTTCCCGCCGGGAAAGCCTGGTGTTCGCACTCGCCAATGTTTCCGCGCGGCCTTTACTCCAGAGTTCGAGATCATCACGTTTCTTATCGCTCTTTTTTAGCTTTGCAACAGAGATAGAGTTGTCGCTGAAAACTACCTTGTCCCCACCTTTTACCTTGGTGTGACTTCGCTCGAGCATTACTCTTCCCTTGCGGACGATTAGTTCAGTAGCATCACCCGGAACGACGTTCACGCGATAAAGTCCGCGGCGCACGATGGCCATACGCGTATGGGGGGTCGTGATGTTGATAAGCAGTTCGGTATCATCGGCGCCGGTAACCTCAACAATTGCCGTCCCGCGCACCAGGCTGATATCCAGGTTTTCGAGCGAATTATCAGTCAACTCGATTTCGGAGTTCTCCCCCAGCCGCAAATACGAGCCCGGGTTAAGCAGCATCTCAACGCGCCCATCAAGTCCGGTGCTAACAACATCACCCGTCTCCAGATCTTCCTTGCTGGTGAGTTGTTGCCAATCACTACTACCGCGGGTTCGCAAAGCAGCGCCTCCGGTCACGGCATTAATACCGCCCGCGTGTGCCGAGATAACAAACTTTTCCCGATTCTGCGCCGCGGCTGAGAAAGGAATCGCGACAATAAAGGAAGAAACCAGCAAGGTAATCAATGAAATGAGAGCATTTTTCATGACGAATTCCTTTGGTTAGCCGGCGATCAAAATGGAGCCTTGGGGGAATTTCATTATAGTCCTCCCCCAATCTTTTACAAGGGTTTCCAGTTCAAGTAGGTCGAACTTAATTTGCGTAGTAACCGTGCTTGCCGCGAGCAACGGCGTTGGGCCGATTGACAGTGACGCGGATGGCGCGCCACTTACCGTCACGCGTCTTGTCGAAAGGCCGGTAGGCCAAACTGTAAACTGTGCCCAAGTCGGCAACGACGCGTTCATAAGCCCCGGCCAAATCCTCGAGGCGTTCAACTTCATAGAACGCACCGCCGCCGGCATCCGCGATTTCTTTCATGCGATCATGACCAGCGTCGAACGCCTCGGGCTGCGTATCCAGCGGACTCAACGCTTCATATTCTGTGTTTAGCCATAGGGTGTAGAGCACGCCGTCAAACTCACGAACTCGATTGACAAGATCGTTGTAGGCCAGTCTCGACCCATCGCCCTGCACGCCTTCAATATTGCCGTCCAGGCCGTCGCTCATCAGCACAACCGCGGTTCGCCGCGCGTTCTTCGTGTCCTGCAAGAGCTGGGTAAGCGCAAAGTCAGTCGCGTCATAGAGCTTTGTGTCACCAGCTTCGGTGTCGATGGCACTGACCCGTTGGCGCAGCAACTGCCGGTCGAGAGTCAGGGGAGAAACTAACGTTGGTTTGCCGGCAAACGTGATTACCCCAATGCGATCGAATGGTCGCGCGGCATTAACGAAACGCAGGGCGGCGGTACGAATCAAACTAACGACGTCGCGTGTCGAGCCTGACAGATCAATCAAGAGCATTAGATCAAACGGCGCTGCTGATGATTCAAATTGGAGAATCTCTTGCTCGGTGCCGTTTTCAAAAAGGCGAAAATCGGATTGCCTCAATCCGACTACTCCGCGACTGGTGTTTCTATCGACCACGCTCATATTCAGCGTTACCAGTTGCGAGTCGACACGAATGACGTCGCCCTCACCTATTTCCTGTGTGTCTGAAACCGGCGCCGGCGTGCCGGCCGGTTTCCTCGGTGTTTGTGAGTCAGCCAGGTCATCGGTGACTACTCGGTTTGAGGGCGCTGCCGCCTCATCGATTAGAGCCAACGAAATAGCGCCACTCTGCGAGTTAACGCGCAACGTTTGCGCACCTGCTCCCAAGCGGCCTTGTAACACATGACTATTATTGGTGCGGAAGTCTGGCAGCGTGGAAGCAACTGAGCCGGTAACCGACCGGGCAAAGATGTCGGCATTGGGCGCCTTCACAAAGCCCACCGTAACATCACCCCCAATCGACCTCAGGGACGCCGACGAAGGTGTGCCGCGCAACGAGATCGAATGCTTTCCGGTAACAATCTCGGCATGTGCGCTTTCCGGAATTTTGACAGTCAGCTTGATCGCAACAGACGGGTCAGTGGGCCGGCGTACGATGCTGATTAACAGCAGTTGCTTCCGGTTTTCTATTACAACGGGCGATCGCGCAAGTGGCTTGCTCCCTTCAACCGTTGCCGAAACCGCGACGTAGTTTTCCTGCCAGACTTCCGCCGCTATCTCTCCAAATTGGTTTTCAATGCGCAGGTGGCTGCCGCTGACAAACTCAATACGAATGCCCTGGGGCGTTTCACTTTGCGGTGTTGCGGCCGAAAGCGAGAGCGGTATCAAGACAAAAGATAAGACCAGCGCGAATACACGTTTCGATGGCAGTGAGAACATAATGCAAGCTTCAGTAAGCTATTTCGACGTCAAGGGGAGAGAAAGCAGTTTCGGAAGGATTATAGACTCTTACGGCTATCTTTCAATCATATCAAGCATGGAATTTTCCTCCTTCGCCGGCACTGGTGTCGCCGGCGCAGGCGTCTCGGTCAGGTCGGCAAGTCGGAGCAGCAAGTTGTTGGCGTTGGTCGCATAAGGCATAGCACCTTCTTTTGAGAGCACGCCATTACGTACCATCTGCTCGATAACGCCGTCGAAGGTTTGCATCCCATCCTGGTCGCCTTGTTCCATGGCGTCTATCAGGGACTTTCCTTCTGACTCCCCCTTCTCGATATATTCGCGGGTTCGCATGGTGGATTTGAGAATTTCGATAGCCGCGACGCGCCCTTTACCATCTCCGCGAGGGATCAGCCGTTGTGAAACTATGTAACGAAACGACTGTGCAATGCGCGTGCGGATCACCCGTTCTTCATTCTTGGGAAACACACCGATGATACGATCGACCGTCTTGGAAGCGTCGATGGTGTGTAGGGTCGACAGTACCAGATGGCCGGTTTCTGCCGCCTCCAGCGCAACTTCGATCGTTTCCTTGTCGCGCATCTCACCGACCAGGATGACCTTTGGCGCCTGGCGTAGCGCGGCGCGGAGGGCGATCGAAAAACTAGGCGTGTCCGAATGCAGTTCGCGTTGATGAATAGTTGAGTTCTTATGGGTATGCAAAAACTCGATTGGATCTTCAATGGTAACGATGTGGTAGCACTGGGTGTCGTTAATCAGATCGATGATCGCTGCCAGGGTTGAACTTTTTCCGCTGCCCGTCGGACCTGTGACCAGCACGATGCCGTTCTTGATATCAACGATTTCCTTTAGCTGCGGAGGCAAATCAAAATCGTCAAACGTAGGCGGTTTCGTCGGGATGACCCTCATGACAATGGCATAAGTGCCGCGCTGCTTAAAGATATTGACGCGAAACCGGGCCTCACCGGGAGCGCTGAACGAAAGATCCGCTGAACCCGACTTCTCCAGACTTTCACCGGCGTTTTGGTGGTTACCAATAATTATTTTGGCCATTCCGGCGGTGTGCGCGGGCGTGAGCTTTTCCAACCCCGGAACATTCACCGGCTGCAGTTTGCCTGAAAGTTCGATTTGCGGAGGCCGGCCAGGCGAAAAAATCAGATCGCTCACCTTACCCGATGTTTTCAGCATTTGCCGCAGCACGGCTATGAAGTTGAGTGGTGCAGCGGCGTCGCCCTGGCTGGGATTTGGATCACTCATTTTTTTATTTCGAACTTTTCTCCTGTAACTGGCGTCAAAACCGTTTCAAAAGCGAAATTGTTTTCGAGCGGATAACCCAAGCACGAAAACTGACATCAAATGTTTGGTAACCACTTTAGTGGAACCGAGCGACCAAAGGGAGGCGCGACACATGGCAACCTACCGAGATCCGGTTATATGTTTTGCCCCGCTTGAAGTTATCGAGCGCCTGTTGGAAATTCGCGCCGACGCGGGCTTTGCTCCTGCTGTTTACCTTCGCTCGCCGGACGACGTCGCGGATTATCTTGATGCGTTTGGCTTCGATGTCTACGCCTTTACCAGTGCTGAAACCGAGTTTCACTTTGGCGACTATCGTGGCCCGCTGGCGCCAGGCGGCGATCATGCGCATTTTTCCTTAACAGCCCACTAATCGAGGTCTCTAGTCTTCTTCGAGTGCCTTAATCACGAAAAAGGTGACGTCGTCACTTGCGCCTTTTCCGTCTGTCCAGTCAATCACTCCTTTGTGTAGGGCGGCGATCAAGTCGCGAGCATTGAGGCTGCGATTTGTCTGGGCCGCGCGCGCCAGGCGATCACGTCCGTATTCTTCACCTTTGGGATTCTGCGCCTCAGTTACGCCGTCAGTATAAAGCACAAGCATCTCGCCGGGCTCAATAGTTTGATAATACTCGTGATAGCGAGTGTCTTTGAACATTCCCAGCGGCAGGCTGCCGCGCTCGATGAACTGATACCTACCATCAGTTGTAAACAGCAGCGGCGGGTTGTGGCCGGCGTTTGTATAAGAAAGGGTGCGGTTCGTGACGTCGAGAATTCCATAGAACGCAGTCACAAACTGGTTCCGTTCAATTGATTCCCAAAGTAAGTAATTCACTTTCGCCATCGACACATGCGGCGAATAACCGATGTGTGTCGCGGCGCGCAGACTGGCGCGCAGGAAGGCCATCAACAGCGCAGCAGGCACGCCTTTGCCTGACACATCGGCGATGACTAAACCAATCTGGTCGTCGAAGATCTTTACCCAATCGTAATAATCGCCCGAAACTTCTTCGGTGGGAAAGTTATAAGCGCTGATGTCGTAGCCGGCTAACTGCGGATCTTTCGCCGGCAGCAATTCCAACTGCACCTGACGCGCGACTTCAAGCTGGCCTTCAAGCCGTTTCTTTTCGATCAACTGTTCGTGCAGCATGACCTTCTCAATGATGATGGCCACCTGCGAAGCCAACAGGACCAGCACCTCGAGGTCATCTTCCGAATAGGCGTTCAGCTCGTCACTTTCGAGATCAAACACGCCGATGACTTCGGTGTTGGAAATGATTGGCGCCAACATCTCTGACCGCGTCTCGCCGCGAGCATTGATGTAAAGGGGCTCGTTGCGTACGTCGGGAGAATTGACGGGTTGGGCCGTTCGCGCTACCTGGCCCAACAAACCCTCGCCAATTTTCAAATGCAGGTGGGTCAACTCATCAATGTCATAACCACGCACGGCCTCGGCCTGGAACACGCAAGGCTCTTCACCCTCGCCGACCTTTGCTTCGTCGCATTTGACGACGAAAATGCCCGCGGCATCGTACGGAATCAGCGAATCGAGCGTGTCCATAACGAGGTTCAAGACTTCCTGAAGATCGAGCGACTGGCTGATTTTTCTGGTTATGTCGAGCAGCATCCGCAGCTTGTCGGTCGTCGTTAGACCAGGCGTTCGCAGCTCTTTGATTTGTTCGGACATAGATTCAAGCGGCCGTGGTCAGGCAGAGACGCGGAACAAGACGATGCCACGATTATAAGGGTTCAGGTGCAAAGCAGGAAACTCCGTTTGGAATTCGACAATTCAAAAACCACACGTCAGACCTTAAGTGGAAAGCGCTGTTTGATAAAGCCGCCACAAACGAGTGACTTTCAAACGGTATTCAACCAGCTCGCGACTCACGTGAAAGTGCCTGGCGATTTCAGACGAACGTCTTCCATCAAGGACAAACTTGCGCAGGGTTGAATAGGGCACCAGCGCAGCTGCACCCGTCGCGTAAGCCGCCTCTTCATCGGCATGGCGGTAATCTCGCGCGACTGTGCGGCCACTCTTGTTGGTGGCAAGCACCTTGAGACGACTCGGCTGATGGCCCAGGAAGACGTGCGACACTTCTTCCATCAAGGTGGCGTTGGTCCTGGCTGGTCCATGGTTTGGATTGAGAATTACGAGGCGGCGGCCATCAGGCAGCGCCTGCGAACAAGCGCCGCCGGACCACTCTTCTGATGCGGCGCCGAGCAAACGTTCGCGCGTAGTCTCGCTAAGGTTCTGAATGTGCGCGAAGTCCACCACCAATAGGTTTGCGAATTTTGCGAGTCGAAAAGGATCAAGCGCGGCGTCAGGACGAACGCCGGCAAAATCACGAAAGCCTGAGGCTTGCAGTTCGAATCGCCGCCACTTCTCGCCTGGCGGCAACTTCAAGGTAGTACTCATGGAACCGATTATAACGAATGAGCGAACAAATGTGGGTCGACTTAGCGTCGCTTGCGTGGCGATTTCGGCGTGTCTTTGCGACTGAACTGAGAATAGGCCACGCGGAAGAGTTCCGAGAGAGCGTCAGCCGTTTCTGCTGTCAGGTTACGGTCGGCGCGCAGGTGCGCTTCGACGATTTCGGGGGTTGACTCGTGCGGGTAGTAAACGATGGCTTTGGTTTCCTCGCGTCCCTCGCGTGTGCCCTTAAGAATTCTTTCCATGGGAACATCGAGCCAGGAAGTAAGACGCGCGATGTTGTCGGCATCGGGTTTGCCCGTGCCGTTCTCAATTCGGGACAAGGTCGACGCGGACACATTGGTCTCGTCCGCCACGTCGCGGAGACTTAGTCCCAGATCCTCGCGCCGCCGCCGTATTGCGCGACCGAGTTCAGCGGTATTGATCAGAGACTTTGTAACTCGTGCCATTTGCTTACCTGTCTGACACTGGACCATATCACAAGATGGTTTTAGAGGCAAGACTAAGTTTTACGCATGCAACAAGTAGCAGAGACTTTAGTCTGTGCTCTGCGAGCCACAAATTAGCCGCGGGATGATTTGAGTGGTGGCGACCTCCGCCTGGTGCCGTCCGGCAGGCACAGACTGAAGTCAATGCCACTAGGGTTGAGTAGGATGCTTGGCGGTCATTGCCAGGTCGCGCGCGCGTGGCAGCACATCAACCGCCCTGGCGAGCTGCTTGTCATCGGTGGCGAGAAATACGCGCTCGGCCATCACCCGGCCATAGGCAGCCTGCGCCATCCCGGCGTCGTCGATATCTACGATTACGGCTT
>JBDTTW010000187.1:0-3687 GCA_039930405.1 bacterium | reverse complement strand
GGTACCTACGCGCAACAGTCAAGTCTATAGGTTGCATTCTTAAGCACGAAAAAACTCAAGTCAATTGAACGTCAAAAAATAAAACACGAGTCTCACTTTTTGTGCCGAGTTTGGAGAAGGAGAAAAAGCTTGCTCAAGCACTGGCGCTGAGTTGATAGCGCTCAAGTTTGAGATAAAGGCCACGTCTAGTCAGGCCGAGTTCACGGGCAGCGCGCGAGATGTTGCCGCCGTGTTTACGCAAAGCGTCCGAAATCATGCGACGCTCCACTTCCTCGAGGGCATCCGCGAGCGTCAAGCTTTGCGAAGTCGCGCCACTCATCGAGCTCAACGAGGAAACAGAAGCGCTCGGCGTCGTTGGCGAAGAGGTGCGCTTGAGTTCGGGAGAAAGTTGATCGGGTGTAATTACTGCCGAGTCTTCGGCGCGGGCCACGACGCGTTGCACTTCGTTGCAAAGTTGGCGCACATTTCCCGGCCAATCGCTGACCATAAGCAGGTCGACGGCCTGCGGCGTCATTTGAATATTCTTGCGGCCGAATCTCGCTGAATAGTGGTTGATGTAGTAATTGACGATCGTGGGAATTTCCGAACGGCGTTCGCGCAGGGGAGGCACGCGCAACCTGATCACATTGAGGCGGTAGTAGAGGTCTTCGCGAAATTTTCCCTGCGCGACCATCTCCTCGAGATCGGTATTGGTAGCAGCAATGATGCGCACGTCTACTTTGATTGGCCGCTGTTCTCCCAGCGGTTGAATCTCGCCTTCCTGCAAGAAACGCAGTAGTTTCGGCTGAACGTCGAGCGGCAGATCGCCAATTTCGTCGAGAAAGAGAGTGCCGCCTCCCGCCGTGCGAATGACACCCGCCGAGTCTGTCACGGCGCCCGTAAACGCGCCCCGCCGGTAACCAAAAAGGTAACCTTCCGAGAGTTCTTTAGGCACGGCAGTGCAATTGAACGGGACGAACACTTTCGAGCGGCGCGAGGAAAGCGCGTGGATCGCGCGCGCGACCAACTCTTTGCCGGTGCCAGATTCTCCGGTTACCAGCACGGTCACATCCGACGATCGGATCTTGTGAACTTCCTCAACCAGCTTGGTCATTGCCGGACTCGAATGAATAAAGCCGGGCATGAGACTGGCGCCGGTAAGTTCTGCCGGTTGTTGCACGCGCGAGCCTTTTTGCGAACCGCTGCGCAGGGCACAGACATCCATTCCCAGTTCGGCAACGCGCATCAAGGGATCGAGAGAAAGGCCGCCGGGAAGTTTCGCCCGACTGCGCGGTGAGAGAAAAAGCGTCGCTGGTTGTGCATGCGAAGGCCGCAGGTGCAGCAGCACCGCATCATTTTTCTTGGCAAAAGCCGCCTGCGATTCCTCGTCGGTATTCTGATCCATCTGGCTGGCAAGCTTTGCGCTTTCCGCAGGCGTGCAACCCTGGGCAATCACGATTCTTCGTTCATTGTGGTCGCCGGGTTCTGTAACGATGACGCATTTGGCGCTGGTTTCCTGGCGCATGATTGCTGCCAACTCGCGTAGCAGAAGTTCGCGAGATGTTACTGCCTCAGCGAGACGCAGCGTGAGTAACTGAGTCAACGCTGACTGTTCTTCGTTTCTTTCCGGAGTGCTGCGATCCAGGTTTGCAAGTGCTGCTTCCGCGCGCGCCTGATCGAGCTTTGCCCCGAGTTCGCGAAAAGCGTTGACTGCGCGAGACAGATGTTCAATGGCGCGACTAGGCTGGCTTACCGCGTAGGCGCGCCCCAGTTCGCTGTGGGCGCGCGCCGCGCGATAGCGATCTCCCAACATGTCAAAGATGGAAACGCTGCTGCCGAAGTGTTGGGCCGCCGAAGAAAAATCCGCATTCAGCATTGCCAGCATGCCGGACAGTCGCTGCGCTTCACCGGCAAATCCCATGTCAGTTGCAGACTCGCTAGCTTCTTCCTCCAGCTGGGCGAGTTCTTGTGAACACTTTTCCGATTCGCCATTCCGTAGATGCGCCTCGGCTAGAATCAAACGCGAATCCGCGGCCCCCTGTCGATCGCCGATGGCCTCAGCCAACGCTAATGCTTCCTCGGCTTTTGCCAGTGCCTTCGCGTGATTCTCCATCGCGAGGTAGCAACGGGCCAGGGTCCTAAACGCCTGGCACGCGTACCACTTGTTCCCATAATCGGTTGCCAACGCAACAGCACGCTGCAAGTAATCCTTGGCGTCGTCCAACTCGCCGCGCAGCATCAGCAATTCGCCGAGCGAATCCAGGATCATTGGCACCTTTTCGGCGCATTCATCGGCTTCGGTTGCCAACTCAAGCGCACGCTGCAGCGCCTCCTGAGCCTTCACCCACTGCCCAATCAGGATGAGGTTGATACCGAGATTGTTATAACCATCGGCGGCAGTGGCTTTGTGGTCCGTGCGTTCGTAATAAGCAATTCCCTTTTCGAGATAGCGAATTCCTTCCTGCGGCCGTTTCAGGAACCAGCAAACACCTGCCATGTTCGAATAGATTCGGCCGAGGGTATAGCTGGCCGGATGATCGCCGACGAGTTTAAGCGCTTGCTGCAAATTCTCGAGCGCAGTTTCATAGTCGCCTTCCTGAACCTGGGCCAGGGAAATACCGAAATACGCTTCTGCCAGGCCGCGCCATTCGCCAGATTGCCGGAAATGATCGAGAGCGCGTTGCGCGTAATCAAGAGCGATCGGGTATTCACTTATGCTGCGGTAGACTCGCGCGAGCGCCGAGTAAATGGGACCCACGTTCTGTTCGGGATCATTTTCAAACTCGCGCAACGATCCTTTGAGGATGGAGATTGCTTTCGGATGATCGCCGTTATAGTTGTAAGAGAGACCGATCTGAACTTTGAGGGACTGGACGGCCTGTTGATCCAGCTTCTCTCTTGATTCTGGCGACTCGTACATCGCCACTGCTGCCAACGATTCGCGATACTGCCCCTGCATTTCCAATGAGGTCGACAACGCACACCGTGCCAGCGCCAGGATCGAAGGACTGTTGCGAGCGGCGGTGATCAGGGAAGTGAGACGTGTTTTTGCTTCAGCAGACAAACCCTGATCCAACAAGGATCGAATCTCGTCTAACTCTTCGATTAGGTTTTGGCTGGGTGCCTGGGATGAACGGGAACTCAAGCGCACCCGTGCGTCGGCGAGATCAACCACACCTTTTCCGCTTGAGGACTGTTTTGGCGCCGAACCCCCGGTTCCGGAGCCTGCTTTTTTGACCATTCAGTTCTTCTAAAACGCTCAATTCATAGAGCTTTTCATGCCGAACAGTGATTTAGCGGCGGAAGGGTTACAGCGTGATCGCAATTCCCCACAAAACCGCGCATCACGAAGGTTGCAAACAGGTAGAACTTAACACATGCATGATCTAGCGTCCATCGACATTCCTTCAGTTTTGTTTGGGAAAAAGCGGAATTGCCTCGGTCATCGGTTGGTTTGCCCTCTGTCCCAGGCAGGAGCCAACTCGACCGAATGTTGCAGGCGCTATTTCTAAATTTTCGAACAGAGTAGGCGCGCTGTTGGGGTAATTGATCATCGAGGTGGGGGGTTACGTTTTGCGCTCGGGTACGTTCAAACGTGCGAGAAGTGTCATTATCACAGTGAATTAAGGCCCCTTTCCTTGACACTCTTTTGGGCTGGCCGCTATCATCTCCGTTTCCGTCGTGGGCCGAAACTTCGCCCGAGTGATC
>JBDTTW010000186.1:0-4506 GCA_039930405.1 bacterium | reverse complement strand
TTGTGTCTCCCGGCTTTACGTAAGTAACAAACTTGTATCGTTCGCTGAGCGCGCCCGGATGGCGCAGGCTGAAGGTCGCCAGCGGCGCCAGCATCACCGCGAAAACAATCCAGGTGAGGATTACTCCACGGCGGCGGCTGCGCGTGAAAAAGAACGCGAGCCCGAGTGCGAACAGCGGCGCGAGCAAGCGTCCAATCGAATAGGTGTAAGTCATCAGGCCCAGCAGGACACCGAGGCCCACAGCGATTCGCCAGGACCATTCCGCGCGGCGCGACCCTTCGTAGAGCAGCAACAGGAAACCAGCGAGCAGCGCCGGAAAGATAGCAACTTCGAATACCAGCCGGCTGATTTCAAATGTCCACGGCGTAAGTAACACGCTCAAAAAGACGAACAAACCCGCGCCCAGTTGCTTCGTAATGCGGGTGGCGAGCAGTCCCAGCAACAGCGCCGCAATCATTCCCAGGATTGCGCTCAGCAAGCGCGCGACAAAAACACTCGGCCCGGTAAAGCGAAACAGCGCCGCCAGCGAATAGATGAATACTGGGTTCTTGTATTCACCGAAAGCGCGAAAGTAGAGCGGAAAACGTTCGCCGTGTTCATCGACGCCGCTTTGGGAAATGGTGTGCGCGTTGTAGGCGATCGACGCTTCGTCAATGAAAAAGGTGGGCGTCTTGTGCGACACCTCGGCAAAGTAAATGATGCAGATCAGCAGACTGATTGCCAGTAGGACCACCGCGAGAGGACTGGGTTGCGAAAGTTTCATGCAGGGTGGTTAATTTTTCTCGTGCGATTGAAACTTAACATACAGACTAAGTCGCTGCGGCGGCAAGTAGCCCATAGAGCGATACGCTTAGCGGTGGGATTGAAGCGCGGCAGCTTCATTGGCAACCGCGTTCGACAATTAGGCAGGCCAAGGAGATCTGGCGCCAGGATCTAGTTACTCGCGCAAAAGTAACAGTGCGTCACCCGGCGGATGAAATGGCGGCATCACATTTGGCAATCCCGCGTGTCACCTCTTCAGGTTTGCCGGAATCCAGACGGCCCAGTTTGTTCTGGTCACGCAAGCTGCTCCAAATTTTCAGGCTTCTCGCGAACAGGTCGCGAGCGGCGCGCCAGTTTGCAGCAACTTCGTCGCGCGGAGATCGCTGCGCGAGTTGCGCAGAAAGTTGACCTTGTTCCAGCAGACGAAGCGCAAGACGAGTCTGCAGACGAGCGTTCGCTGGCGATTGCTTTACAAGTTCTTCAGCTTCGCCAGACGCTCGCAGAAGCGCATCGCAGCCGCCTCTCAGATCGCCCACCTCGACCAGCGTCAAACCCAGTCCGGCAAGGCCGATGGAGTGGTCGTCGTGAGCTTGTCCGTTGAGTGGCGCGGCGGCAAGCAGTTCCTCCTCCATAGCGATTGCACGCCGGTAGCGCTCGAGCGCAGAGGGAAAGTCGTGTCCGGCAAAATAGGCTTCAGCGGTTCGCTGATAAGTTAACCAGACCGTGCGCTTCATATCGGCGCTGGTTGGATCACTCTTCAATAACTCTTCATTGATTGTTAGGGCACGGGCGTGAGCTTCCAAGGCCCCTTTCACATCACCGAGTTGGGTTAAATTACGTCCCAAAAAGTTCAATGCCATTGCCAGATTGTAGAGAGTTAGTGAATTCTTTGACTCAGCGGCTGCCGTTGCATCCAACCGCGTGATTGTGCGCCGAGTAAAATCCGCCGCCTCGGCATACCGACCGTCGTCATACAGCACGCTGCCAAAGCGCATATATTCTGTCAGCAGCTCCATTTGGTAACGCGCGTTGTTAGGTTCAGAGGCGGCCAATCCTTCCAGCATCGCGATCGACTGACGCAGCATTTCGCTAGCGCCCTGCGTGTCGCCGGTCGCGTTGGTAATAAACCCGACGCTGGACAGCCCACTGGCTACTTCGAATTGCCATTCGTGTTTGGTTGGGTTCGCGGCGGCGAGTTCCTCTCGCAAACGCAGCGATTCCCGATGGGCCGCCAGCGCCCCCTGAGTATCGCCAAGGTTCGAACCCCCGGGTATTCCTTTAAGATCGCCCAGGTGCGAATACAGAATCGCCAGATCATTGCGCAGATTCTCATTCGCGGGATCTTCGTCGCTTACAGCGCGAAGTAGCCCCACTGCTTTGTCGTAGTTTGCTAATGCCTCTTGTAATTCATTTTTTACATACAACATATCGGCGAGGCCTGAATAGCTCGCCGCCAGTTGACGTCTGAGCGCGCGCGGATCAGGTGCGTTTGTAGCTATGCGTTCTAATAGGGCAACGGAAGTGCGATAGCTGCGCAACGCGCCTTCGGTGTCGCCAAGGTTCGAGTAGTAGCTGTTTCCCTGAATGCTTCCGATCCTCTCGTAGGCGGTCGCGAGTTCAAGCTGGAGCGCCGGGTCATTTGCAGATTCCCGGGACAGGCTGTCGAGGTATTGCAGGGAACGTCGCACCACCAGCTCGCGCGCGGGGGTAGCTCCTTGCAAATCCTTAATCGAATTGTCGAACTCGAAAAGGAAAGAATTAGCGAGCGCGCGCACATCATTAAAACGCCGTTGCGCGCGGTGCGCCTCCCAACGCGTGGCGAGGATGCCGCCCGATAAGACCAGTAGAACCACTGCCGCAGCCGCCAACCCAAGCCGGTTTCGCCCAATAAACTTTGAGGCGCGGTAATCGAACGTATCTTTACGCGCGCGCACTGGTAGTTTTTCAAGGTGGCGGCGAATATCTTCCGAGAACTGCTCGACGGACTGATAACGCCGCGCCGGATCTTTGCGCATCGCCATCAAGACAATGTTGTCGAGGTCGCCGCGAAGACTGCGCCGGAGCTTTGCAAGTTCGCCTGGGCTGCTCTTACCAGTTGATTGCGGCGTGGTAGTAGCCGCCTCACCTTCGGGCATTTCTTCAACGCGGCTGATTGCGGTACTCGGACGTTCGGGTACGCGCTCGGAAATGATTTGCGCAATTTCGTGAGGCAGGCGGTTCTTTAAGCGATAAGGTCGCTGGCCCGTCAGCAATTCGTAAAGTACCACGCCGAGCGAATAGACATCGCTGGCAGTGGTCATGCGTTCACCGCGAGCCTGTTCCGGACTGGCGTACTCCGGAGTCATAACGCGCAACATAGTTTCGGTCAGCGCGGCTTCATCATCTGCTTTCAATATTTTCGCGATACCGAAATCGAGCAGCTTCGGGACGCCATCGTCCGTGACCAGGATGTTTGACGGTTTCAAGTCACGATGGATTACCAGATTCTGGTGGGCGTAGCTTATGGCAGAACAAACTGTGCGGAAAATTTTGAGGCGTTCCTCAACTGATAAATCCAGCGCCGCACAATATTCGTTGATTGGCTTTCCTTCGACGTATTCCATTACGAAAAAGGGAAGACCGGTTTCAGTTGTGCCGCCGCTGTAGAGGCCGGCGATATTTGGATGGGTGAGATTGGCAAGGATCTGCCGCTCGTTGCGAAAGCGTCGCACGATCTCGTCTGAGTCCATGCCACGCTTAATGATCTTGATTGCTACCTGCCGCTGATAGTGGTTGTCGTTTTGTTGCGCCAGGTAAACAGCGCCCATGCCGCCGCGACCGATTTCGCGCTCGACTTGAAAGGGTCCAATCTGCGCCCCGGCCATTTCATCCTGCGCTTCGGCGCCAACTGAGCGCGCCGTGATTTCAAGAGCTGAGGTCTCAATAAAGTTTTCGTTTCCCTCCTGGAATTCTAGAAGCGATTCCACTTCAAGACGTAATGAATCGTCTCGGCCGGCTGCGTGGTTGAGAAAGGCAGTTTGCTCTTCGGAGGGTTGTTCCAGAACGGACTGGAGGAGATCCTTAACCTGTTGCCAACGTTCTGGTGTCATGTTTGTGGGTTAGGCTCGGCTGAGTTCACGCAGCAACCAAAGTTTAGCGGTGGTCCATTCGCGCTTTACGGTGGCCGGTGAGGTGTGAAGTTGCGTGGCAACCTCTTCAATCGTCAGTCCGCCGAAGAATCGTAGTTCAACAATTTGACTCTGCCGGGGATCCATTTCCGCCAGCCTGGTAAGTGCTTCATCAAGCGCCACCAGATTTACGTCTCGCTCCTCAAAAAAACTGATTGCATCGTCGAGTGAAACGCGCAGGATGTCAGGCCCGCCACGCTTATCGGCGTGACGGTCGCGCGCGTGATTAACCAGAATGCGCCGCATCATTTGCGCCGCGATGCCAAAAAACTGCGCGCGGTTTTCCCAGGCAAGATTGTTTTGGTCAATGAGACGCAAATATGCCTCGTTCACCAGAGCCGTGGGTTGCAATGTGTGATCGGAACGTTCGCGCGAAAGGTAGGACGCAGCCAACCGGTGAAGCTCCGCATAGACCAGCGGCATCAGTTGGTCCAGGGCGGTTTGATCGCCTTTGCTCCAGTCATTCAGGAGGCGTGTGACTACTTGCGGCGAGGTCATTAAGGCTCTTTCTCTAAGTCGGGGCCGCAATCTTACCCCAAAACGCGAAATAACTCGATCCGCTGAGCCGTTTCGCCTC
>JBDTTW010000185.1:0-5600 GCA_039930405.1 bacterium | reverse complement strand
CGGCAGATCGCTGGTGCGCGGCTTTAAGTAACTCCACATGCTGCATTCGCGCTGGCGCATCAGCGCGACGAACGCAACAATCATCATCACGCTGTATCCAAGCAACGACGCGATTGCCGCTCCTGCGATTCCCATGCGCGGCAACAACGTGAGCAAAGCGACGACCGTAACGACTGCCGAAGAAACGCGCGCAATCGTGCTAAGGCCAGGATGTCCAAAGCCGTTCAGCCCGCTGACAGCAATACCTCCCGCCGTCAGCACGACCGAGGCAACCAGCAGAATGCGAAACGTTGAGCCGGCGGAGCTGAAGCTTGGACCATAAACAATTCGCAAGATGTGCGGCGCCGCCAACCACAACGGAACCAAAACAATTAGGTGCGTGTAGACCGTTAACCGCAGACTTCGGGCCAGCAGATTGTCCGCCCGATCACTATGTTTCGCCGCTGCGACTTCCGGCATCACGGCGTCTGCAACCGAACCGGCGAGGATGGCCGTAATTTCTGAAAGACGGACAGCAACAAAATAGAGTCCGATGGCTGTACTCGTTGCGAGGCCGCCAAGCAGCAGTTGGTCCATTCGTAGTGTTGCAAAATCCGCGACCGTGCCGGGATAACCGCGCAGGCCGTAGTTCACCGCATTGCGCCATTGCAACCAGCTCGGCTGCCAGCGCGGACGCAATTGGCGCCAGACCGCAAAGAGCGCCAGGAACATCGCTGCAAACTGTCCCGCCATTGCTGAAAATGCCGCCGTCTCAACCGTCAGATGGTTGAACAACCAAAGCACCAGGTACGACGCCGCCTGGACCACGAACGTAATCAAACGTGAACTGCCGGCCCAGCCAAACCGTCGCGACCCTTCAAGCAAACCAATCATCAAGAATTGGACCAGCGCGGCAGGAATGTTCAGCAGGTAAATGCGCACCAGCCGCATGACTTCGGGGCTGCGGTGGCCAACCAGATGCGGGATGATTACTTCAGCCAGCGCCAGCGCACCCAGGCCAACTACCAACGAAAAAAGTATCGCGTTTGAGAAAAGCATCGAAACGCACGACGGATCCTTCGCCGCCCAATAACGATGGGCTTGTGTCAAACCAAATGTGGCCAGCAACGCGCACACTGGCGGCCACAACATCACAATCAACAGATCGCCGCGACCAGCCGGCCCCAACGCCCAGGCGCTCAGCAGGCTCGTCAACACTCCGCACACCAAAATCAGCGCGTTGGTGCTGAAAACCATCCTTATGTTTCTAATGAACATGAAACTCAGGCCGCGCCTTCCGCCGTCAGGATGGCTGGAATTGTTCGCAGCAGAATCTTGCAGTCGAGCGCCAACGACCAGCGATCGATGTATTCGAGGTCAAGCTGCATCCACTCTTCGAACGAGAGATTGCTGCGACCCGAAACTTGCCACAAACAAGTCAGTCCGGGCTTTACACTGAAGCGGCGCTTTTGCCAGGCCACGTTCAACCCCAGCACGTCGCGCATCGGCAGCGGTCGGGGACCGACCAGACTCATATCGCCAAACAGGACATTGATTAGTTGCGGCAGCTCGTCAATGCTCAGCTTGCGCAGGATGCGGCCCACTCGCGTCATGCGCGGATCGTTGCGAATCTTGAACACCGGGCCGTCTTTTTCGTTCAGGTGCTCGAGCTCTTTCATACGCGCCTCAGCGTCGCTGGCCATCGTCCGAAATTTGATCATGCGAAAGCGGCGCTTGTTGTAGCCCATGCGTTCCTGGATAAAAAATATTGGCCCCGGCGAATCAATTCTGATCGCCACCGCAACGAGCAGGAACAGCGGCAGCAGCAGCAGCAACAACGCTACTGACCCAACGAAGTCGATTACGCGCTTGGCTTCGGTGCGCCAACTGATTGAAGGCGCGCTGTGCAGCGAAACCAGCGGCGCCCCTTCAAATTCCCAGGCGCGTGAACGGGCCAGCTTGTGCGGGAATAGATCGGAAAACAGGTGCACCATGATTCCCTGCTCTTCCAGAATCGTGATCGCTGCTTCAATGAGCGAGTACTGCGATTTGATCGGCAGAGTTATGAAGACTTCATCGATTATCTCGTTCGCAATGACCCGCTGGAGGTCTTCAACGCGACCCAGCCACGGCACCGTGAAGGCAGCCGGATCTTTCAAGCGCCGCTCTTCGTCAACGTATCCCACCAGGCGGTAACCGAAGTCGGTGCGCTCCGAAACCTGTTTCGCGAGCCACTCGGCGCGTGGGCCATTTCCGATCAGCAGCAGTTTCTTGATGTTGTGGCCGCGCAGCCGCAACCGGCGCAGGTTCAATCGCAACAGGGCACGCATGCCGCCAATCAACCCGATCGCAATCGCCGCCACATAAAGCGTCGTTTTGAAGTTAACCGTCTCCCAACGACCTATCTGCGCCACAATCAACAAAGCCACCGAGGCTGCGAATACGGCGCGGCCAATCTCCTTCATCTCATTGGCGAAAGTGGTCAGGCGGTGTGAACGATAAAGTCCCTGGAGCTCAAAAGCGATGTACCAGACAACCAACAGCAGTCCGGCCAGCACCGCGTTGCCGAGTTTTATTCTGGTGGAGAGGAAATCAACCGCGTAGGCTGGAACGCTGGGCTCGCCGGACGGCGCATAGTTGATGACAATCGCGAGCAACAGCGCTGAAAGCATCAGCACCAGGTCGCTCATCTTCAAAAAGAAGTTTGCCAGTTGTCCGTAGCGGGCTGTCATAGGCGAAAGGGGAAAACATTTCGATGAACACGCGCGAGCGGTGCCCGCGAAAATTGGAAACCTTGCTAGCGCATCAAGGGATAGAGAAACGTCGTCAAGCTGGCGAGCCTGACGTAGCGCTCGATCTTGCTGATGCGGTTTCGCGGGACGAGGATCATGTCGCCCGGCTGCAACGTCAGATCGTTTTCCAGATCGCTGGTGCGTTTTAATGTCTTAAAGTTGAGACTACGAACTTCGGCCGTATCTGCATTCAGCTTGCGAAACACCAGAATCTGCGATGACTTGGCGCTGTCTTTGAAACCGCCAGCCAGCAGCACCGCCTGAATCGCGGTCAGGTTTTCTCGCAATTCAAACTTGCCGGGCTGTGCAACTTCACCAGAAACGACGACGTAGGGTTTCTGAAACTCCTTCAGCACCACCGTTAGTTCAGGTGATTCCAACCGCGTGCGCACTCGCGCCAGAATCAGGGTGCGAACCTGTTCGAGATTGCGACCGGCAACTTTCAAGTCACCGCCCATCTGCAACGAGATGAATCCGTCCGGCTGAACGCTGACTGTCTGATTAAACTCCGGCGTGTACCTATACTCGACGCCGAGCACGTCGCCGGGGTGCAGCACGTATCGCTCTTCCACACCGAAAGCAGTCAGTCGCGGGCGTTGTGTGGGCGTCGGCGTTTGCCCATACGCAACCAGACTCGCGCTGATGCAAAGCAAAGCGATGACCAGGATTTTTTTGAGCAACATCATGAGATTTTTACAGTCGTTGATAGATCCAGTTCGGCACTGGGTAACGTCTTTGATTGAGAACGAAGCCAAGAAACTTGCCGTCCGCGCCTTCGATCATTTTTTGACTGCGTTTGATTTGAGCGCTACGACTTTGGCCGGCCTTCACTACTACGCTCACTCCGTCAACCAGCGGCGCCAACGTGGTGGCGTCCGCGAAAGCAGCCAGCGAGCCACAATCGATCAGCACGTAATCAAAGTTCCAGCGCAGGGCCTTGATGCAAGCGATGCGATAGTCGGGATTAGAATCAAAATCATTTGCTCGCGAAGCGCCGCGAGTGGTTACCGATTGCGCCTTTGTTGTAGTGGTCGAGATAGTGAGCAGATTTTCTACCTCGGTTTCCTCGCAATATCTTGCAACGTAATTCGCATCGGCGAGGTGTAGTTCGCGCAGCGCGCCGGCATCGATGCGCAACACACGTTTGTTGGTTTGCAGCGCCAGCTCTTTCGCGATCAGATTCACGACATAGGTCACGCCTTCGCCGGGCGCTGCAGCCGTGAAAGCCACCACGCGATTGCGCAACTTGCCGTCGTCGCCAACCGCTTGGAATAACGTTTTGATTAACTCCAGGTAGAAGCCCAAGATGATTGCCCTTCCCTTAGTCGGCCCATTTGAGCCGCGGCTCAGTCGCGATCTTCGGTTGCGCGAGGCGCGACGGCGTTGTTTCCTTTTCCTCGACAGTCCTGGTAACGACCGCCTCGCGACCGTTTGGTAAAGAAGCCAGCACCGGTTGTCCGGTTAAAACTTCAAGCTCGTGCGCCGTCAAAACCGTGTCGCGCATGAATTCCGCGACGACCACACTTCCCAAACTCAGCAAACCACCCAGAAACAATCCGAGTAAAAGGTTCATCGGCCGGTTTGGCCGCACCGGCAGGCTCGGCTGAATAGGCGCCTCGGCTACCGAAACATTGGTGATCTTGTTCTCATCCAGCTCGTCAGTGATGCGCGCTTCCTCTTCCTTCTTCTGATAGAGCTGATAGTTGTCGTCGGCCTGTTTGACTTTGCGAGTGCGCTCTTCGTACTCGCCGGTTATGCCTTCGAGCCGAGACAACTGGCTTTCGTACTGGGCCACCTGCCCTTCAAGCATTTCGAGCCGCCCCTGGGCGCCGGCTTGATCGACACGCGCGCGCGCCTGTTCGGTCTCCAGCGTTTGTCGCAAGGGATTGAGGTCGGTTGACTGTTCCGTCGCCGTTTCGCCGCTGGCTTTGTCGAGCGCTGAACGCGTAGTTCTAATTTGCTGGTCGACTTCCCTCACCAGGCGATCGTCGGCGCGAAACTTGGTGAGCAACTGCGTCCGCTTGTTCTGCAATTCCACGATCATCGTGTTCAGGTGTTCGGCTGAATACTGGTTCGGCAACGCGCGGCTTTGCGTCACGATGCGCGGATGAATAGTTCGCAACTGCTGCTCGAGTTTGGCAATGCGCTCGTTTAGTTCGCGCAACGTGGCCTTCGTTTCCATTAAGCGGGATTTGGCATCGGTCAGTTTCTGCACTGTCTGCTCTTTTTGTTGAGTCAGCGAAACAACGTTCATCGACTGCTGAAAGGTCGAAAGCTGTTTCTGTGCATCGCGCAGTTGATCTTCAGATTGGATAGCCTGGTTTTTGAAGAAGTCGTAGGTGCCTGGCGGGCGGTGGAGCTTGAGATGCTTTTCCAGATAGAGATCCTGGACTTTACGCAGCACTGTCGCGGCCATCTGGGGTGAGCCCGAGGTGTATTTAACTTCGATGATGTTGGCTTTTTTGACCGGAGTGATAACCAGATCTTTTGCCAGTCGCTGACTCGCTTCTTCGATCTGCGCCGCTTGTGTCGCCGGCGCCTGTCGCAATCCCAGCATCACCGAAAGCGAGGCCCGCGGTTGGTACAAACCGCATTCAGTGACCACCTGCTTCAGCAAGTCGTCGCTAGTCAACAACTCGATTTCGGAGTTGATTTGGTTCTCGGAAACTTCATTGTCGAAATACGTGCCGGCCGTTCCGGTGGTCCGTTCCGGCGTAATGGGAACGTCTGAGCGCGCATTCTTCACCAGAATCTTCATACGTGACTCGTACTCGTTCGGCATCAGCAAGGTCAACACGGCCGTGCCGATCGCGACCGTTAAAAAAGTCG